>JAGPKW010000001.1 GCA_018053685.1 Patescibacteria group bacterium | reverse complement strand
AATGAAATGTAGTTTTAATGGCAAAACATACACAATAGATAGTTTTGATTCTTTTTACGATATGCTAGTAGAATATTGTGAACAAAATCCAAAGAAATATGATTGATTTAAAAAGTGGCAATTTTTATTTAATAAAACATTTATCTGATGATAAAACTGATATAATGAATGTAACGATTGTAAAAAATAATTTTGTATTTTTCACATTACTGTCAGATAATATATATCAGAGAATGTCAATAGATGATTTTAATAATAAATTTAAATTAATTGACAATGAATAAATTAAATTTAAAAAACATAGCAATAGGTGTATTACTATTTGTAATAATAGGATTTTCAATTTTCAGTTGTAATTCTTGTACTACAACAAGAAAGCTAAAAGCACAAATAGCAGAATTATCAGAACAAAATGATGAGTTCAGAAAAAATAATAGAGAATTGAATATTCAAATTTATGAACTCAATAAAACCAATGATGAACTGAAAGAAGAAAATGCTAAATTTAGTGCAAATAACCTTGTTTTAGAAGATAAAATAAACTCTTTAAATAAAGATATTGTTTATTTAAATAATCTTAATAAACAGCTTAAATTAACAATAGAAGGGCTAGATAAAAGGTTTATCGAACTATTAGATAGATTAGAAGAACAAGTAAAAAGATTGGAAAACATATATTATGAAGAATGGTAAAAAATTAGAAATTATCATTTCAACAGTAAATGATTATTTTATTGAAAATAATTTATTTAAAGGTCCTATAAATAAATCTAGAAGGAGAGACCTTGTTGTTTTCAGACAAATGATTTACTATTTTGCAAGAGAACACACTACTTTGTCATTAAAAGAAATTGGTAAAACAACATTTAATCAAAACCATGCTACTGTAATACATGGAGTTAGAATGATTAATGATCTAATTAGTGTTGATAAAGAATATGCTAAAATAGTAGATGAATTACAATGTCAGCTAAATGGTAAATTTAATAATAATATACTTGTTATTGGAGATGTGAATAGCTTGGATACTCCTAATATATTCAATAAAGAATATAATAAAAATATTAATTTCCATTATTATTATAATGAAAACAATACATATGATGGAGAATTGTTAGCATATATTGCTACTAATTTCAAAAACTATTCTTTAATATATATAGTTAGCAACATTGATGAATTTGAATATTTATTTTTTACAAAATTAGCACAATTTCATAATAAAGAAATAAGATATATAAAAGATGAAAATTAGATATTTATCTAAGATGGTTTGTGAAATTGATATTGGCAATCCATCTAAAGAAGACTTAGATAATATATTAGAAGAATTAGAAATGTCTTGTGTGCCATCAGATATACAATATGATTTTGAATGGAAAGCTATATCAGAGACTTCTGAATTAATGAAACCAGAAGAAAATATAGGAGAACCTACAGTTGTTGTTTTAGATAATGATGGTGGAATAATATATTCTAATGAAGACATCAAAATTTTCAAAGAAAAAGAAGCTATAAGAGTATATGGCTATTAAAATATTAACAAAATAAATTTAAAAATTATGAGAATAAGAGTAAAAAAAGACAACTCTAAGGTTGTTTCTGCCAATAGACATGGCATAGTTGTAAATAAAAATGGTAAATCTTCTTTTTATAAATATGAACAATGGAAACCTAAAGCAGGCAACCAAATGTTTTATCAATTAAAAAAAGAAGGATTAGTGCAACATCAACAACAAAGCAAAAGAAGTACTGATGTTGAAGTTACTGTTGATAAATTAGAGCTTAACAATGTACAAAGACAAATGTATAGAAGGCTCATGTATGGATTAGATAATTACTCAAAACAAGAAAGAGCTGAAATGTCAACTGATGTTTTGGCAAAAATTATTAGAAATTATCAAAAGGCTCAAAAAATCCTTCATGTAATGAAAGCAAAGGTATTCTATGCTGCTGAAACAAAATTATTTAATGCAATATTCACAGATGAAAATCAACAAGTAAAAGACGGAGATGCAGATTGGATGTTGCCAATTCCTAAAGAAGCAACTCTTAATAAATTGGGTATTACTCCAAAAATGATTATTGATGAATTTATTAAAAGAAAATTGCTACCAAAAAATTTTTACGAATTAAAACCTATTATTTAAATGAAAATATTATATTTGCACTAAAAATATAATCTATGAGTAATTTGTACGGATTGACAAATGAAGAACTATTATTTATTAAAGTTCTTATTGATGAGAAGAAAAAACTTTATAATAATGCTTTTGAAAAAAAACATTTAGTAAAAGTTGATACTAATAATAACAATGAACTATTATCTATTGATTTAGATGATAATAAAATACAAGTTATTAAAAAACAAGAATGGTTTGAGTTATTAAAATCAATAAGTTTTAAAGTAAATAATATTTCTTCATTTTTGTTTGAAATAGATAAATATAAAAACTTATATAATAAAATGGTATGAAATCAATAACAGAACAGATAATAAATCAGATAGAAGAGATCTATGCTAATAAAAAAGATTTTAATCCATTTTTATTAACTCTTACTGAAGCTGATGAGAATGGTAATTTTAAACATGCAAAAACCTACTTCAATGGTGGCTATATTATTTTAAAAGGGTTGACAGAAACATCATTTGCTTTATTAGAAGACTTATCTAATGTATTAGATGATTCACTAAAAAAAAATCCAAAAGATAATATTATTAATAAAGCAAATATTGTTAAAGAAAAATTTGAAGAATTAGCAAATTTAGATTTAGATAAAGCAGAAACATTGCTTAATAAATATTTTAAGCCTAATGAAGATTCTATCATTGTTACTGATTTTGATATTGATAGACTAATGAAAGAATTAGATAATGAAATTGATAAATGTAAAAACAATAATAATAACATTGATGATAAAAACGATGATATAATATTTAAACCATGAAAAGCAAAGGATTATATTTAAGTAAAAATAAGAAACCACCAAATAATGATAATATAGAATGGGACATAGTAACTAATGGTGTTGATTTTGCTAAATATATAGTAGAAAATGGAATACCTGCATATATATCCTTAGATCACGACTTAGATAATGAACATATCATTGAAAATATAATTAACAAAAATAACTATTGTGTCAATTATGATGAGTTTGAAGAAAAAACAGGATATGATTGCATATCATGGTTAATAGATTATGTAGATAAACATAATTTAAAACTTCACAATATCATAATTGATACAGATAATGAACGTGGAAGAAAGAATATGTTTAATCTAATAAACAACTATAAGATGTTTAAAAAATTAGATTTCAACATATATGCATTGAAGCCAAAAAATAATTTTTGATATTCAAATATTATTTTGTATATTTGAAAAAAAAATTTATGCAGTATCAGTTACCTAATGGTAAATATATAGAAATAGATTCTGAATTATATTTTCAGCTTACTGATGATGACATTCAGAACCTTATTGCATTAGATTTTGGCAAACAATACCATGATCCTTTTGATGATTCTGTAATTATAAAAGGAGAAATCGACTGTTATATTGAAGATGATATAATCGATGATATAGAAATTGAACTCTATGATATATCTAAAGAAGATAAAATAATAGATACAGATTTTATTTATTTAGATGATATAGAAATGTAAAGCATTTAAATTTATGGAAAACAAAAGAGAAGAGATAATGTCTCAAGCATTATCTATAGCTCAAAATTATAAAAGATGTACTATGGCTATATCTCAAGGTGTTGGCAAAACACTTCTTGGATTAAAAGATATGGACATAAGACTTACTGTTAATAGAGATGCTAAATTCTTAATAATAGTGCCTAAATTATCAGTAATTGACACTTGGAAAAAAGAATGTGTAAAATTTAATAAAGAATATTTAATTGACAAATTAACTTTTGTAACATATAGAAGTTTAAATAAATATTCTGATATTGCTAATGAATTTTTGTCAATATATTTTGATGAGATTCATAACATTAAATATTCTCATAAAATATTTCTTGACAAGTATAGAGGCAGAATATTAGGGCTAACAGGTTCTCCACCAAAAAGAAAAAAATCAGAAAAAGATAATATGATAAGTTCATATGCTCCTATAGTTTTTAAGTATATTACAGATGAAGCTATAGATGATAAAATATTAAATGATTATAGAATATATTGTCATCCTGTATTGTTATCTAGAGAAAATGATATTATGATGACTAAAAAAAATGGTGGATATTTTTATACCTCTGAATTGAAACAGTATAATTATTATAATAATTTAATCAACAAATATCCTGAAAATTTTAAATTAAGATTACTAATGTCTGCACAACTTCTTAAATTTAAATCTAAAGAAGTAAAAGTAAAACAATTACTTAATTTAATAAAAGATAAAACACTTATATTTGCTAATGATACAGCACAAGCTAATAGACTATCAAAACATGTATATCATTCAAAAAATAATAATAATCAAGAAAATTTAGAGTTATTTAAAAATGGAGATATACAAGTATTAGCTTCTGTAGATCAATTAAAAGAAGGGATAAATATTCCTAATTTAAAAGCAAGCATAATTATTCATTCATATGCATCAGAATATGTAACATCTCAAAGAATAGGTAGATGTTTAAGATTGCCTGTTAATGAAACAGCAATTATACATATATTATATTATATAGGTACTATAGATGAAAAGTGGGTTAAAAAAGCATTATCAGGATATGATAAAAATAAAATTACATGGTTAGATTTGTGATTTAAATTAATGTTTTATATATTTGTAAACTAAAACTAAAATTAAAATTATGAATAAAGAAAACAAAACTCCCAAATTGAAGGGACTGAAATCTGACACTATCTTCAAAATTCCTGTATCAGGTGGTTTTCATAGCAGAGTAATAGATGTTTTAACATTTATTACAAAAGATATGCTACCTAAAGATTATGAAGAAGTTATTGATAAAGTTAAAAACAAAAAACCACTAAATGAAAAAGAAAAATGTATTGAGACATTGGTAGCACTCATATACACAATAGAAGATGAGGCTGAAAAACAAAATCTTACAATAGAACTAAAAGAAGGAGATATATAACAAATGAAAGAATGTTTTGTTAAGTTTCAAAAAAATGATTGCAAACTATATCCTTGTTCTAAGGAAGATGAAAGAACTTATAAAGAATTTATTGATAAAATCTCTAATAATAAAATTGTAGATGTTTATATAACATGTTATGATGAAGAAATAGGAACATTGCCTCAATTAGCAAAAATACATGCTATGATAAGAGAAATAGCTGAATTTACAAAACAAGGATTTAATGAAACTAAAGATCATATTAAAGAAGTATGTGGCATATTTAATATTGTATCTTCTAAACCTTATAAAAAGAAGTTAAAATCTTTTGGAGATTGTTCTATTCAAGAATTGGATATGGTAATTAACAAACTCATAGAAATACAAAACATTATATATAATGAAAATTGATATTGTAGAAAATATTATAAATAATGAGATAGAAAAATTTAAAAAACATGAAAAGTGGTATTCTTTATTAAGAATGTTTTTACTATCTCAAGATTTTAAAGATATTTTTTATCAATTATATGAATTTTATAAAGAAGGTAGAAGATTCACTCCTGAATTAAAATATGTATTTATACCATTCCAAAAACTAGATCCAGAAGATATTGATGTATTATTAATGTTTGATAAGCCATATTCTGCAATAGGTTTAGCTAAAGGTATTCCTTTAATACCTTTTTATGATTTGAAAAAAAAGTATTCATATTCAACACCAGAATTGCATCATGTAAGTTCTGTTTTAAATAAATCTTTCTATGCTGGCCGTTTTCAATTAGGAGATCCTAAGAGGATACTATCAATACATTCTACATTTACAACAGATACAAGTATAGATGTATTAAGAAAAAACAGTTTAAAGCATTATGAGATATGGAATCCTTTTATAAGTTTTGTGTTATCACAATTATCTAAATATGATATTATATATGGTATTATTGGAGATAGACCTAAAGAATATTATTACAATACAATAAGTGATAAGTGCATTAAAATATGTTGTGATAATATTCCAGAACTATTTAGTAATGATATAGTATGGAATCATAACAATATATTTCCAAAAATAAATGATGCTTTAATAGCTAAAGGTAAAAAGGAGATTGTGTGGTAATGAATGAGGTATGGACCAAATATGGAGATTCATTAGTAGAATCTGTTAAATATATTGAAGACAGAGCATCTGGAAAGGTAAAATCTTTAAAAACAGGCTGGAAGCAATTTGACAATATAGGATATGGTGGATTAGAATGGGGTAGTTTTTATCTTATTGCATCAAGACCTGGTGTAGGTAAAACTTTAATAATAAATCAACTGACGAGAAATATTCAGAAATTAAATAAAGATGAAGATCCATACATATTGCACTTTCAATTTGAGATGGACAAGAAGAATCTTGCTGCAAGAGAATTATCATCTGCAACAGGATTAAGATTAAGATACTTATTATCATCTAAAGAACAAGATGTTGATAAGTTATCTCAAGAACACTTAAAACAATTAAAGACATATGTAAATTCTCAATATTATAATAGAAATGAATATGTCATTGATAAACAAATGTCTGTTGATGAAATAAAATATTATGTTTATGAATTTTATAAAAAGTTTAAAAAACCTTTTATTGCGACATTGGATCATACAATGTTAATTAAGAAAACAGCAGGAGAACCTAAAAAACAAACTACCATTGAGAATTTTTCCAATATGGCAATAGAATCTAAAAAAGAACTACCAATGATATGGATTGTAGGTTCACAGCTAAATAGAACTTTAGAGAGTGCAGAAAGACAAAATCCTGGTAGATTAACTAATTTTCCAACATCAGATGATATTTACATGTCTGATGCCTTAATGCAAGGATGTGATGTTGTATTAGCTTATAATAGACCAGCAAAGTATAATCTAAAATTCTATGGACCTACATCTTATGTTTTGTCGTTAGATGACAAAAATTTATTGGCTTGCCATATTTTAAAAAACAGATTTGGAAATGATGGAATACATTGGTACAGAGCATTATATGATAAAATGTCTGTAATAGAAACAGAAGCTCCTAAAAAAAGAAGTGAATTATAAAGTATGAATATAGCTGACTTAAAAAATGAATTTATTGATTTTTGGAATGATTATTTCCAAAACAAAAACATTGATACAAATAACTTTACAGTAAGATTGTTGTTTTCTCCTAAAGAATTAGAACCTAAAGAATTAGGAGTAACATTCTTCAAAAATGAATTACCAGAAATAGGGAATATATTATATTTTGAATTGGTTAATAAGCATGGGGACAATGTATTTCCATACTTAAAAGAACAAAAAAGAGTTCTTTATTGTATTAAAGGTAAAAAGTTAGAAGAATATAAAACAATCAAAAGAACAAGTAAAAGTGGAGAAGAATTTAATGTATATTTTATTCCTTTTAGGGAATTAAATATATGTTCATGCTCTAATAATAATGTTGATGACAACATTGAAGAATTAACAGAGTTGGATATTATCAATTTAGAAGATAAATCTTTAAATCAGATGACTGTAAGAGATTTATATTGTATTTTGCATAATGTTCCAGCATCTAAAACTAAATGGTTAAATGAATTAATAAAAAGTAAAAAATAAATTATATTATGGCAAAATTTGTAGGAATAATTGGAGATACAGGTTCAGGTAAGAGTAGATCTATTTTGAATTTAGATCCTAAAAGCACAATAGTAATAAGTGTATTGAACAAACCTTTACCATTTAAAAGTGCAAACAAGATTTATAACAGAGAAAATAACAATTATGTATATTTAAATGATTATTCTTCTTTAAAAGTATTACTTAATAATATTGACAAAAAAGCACCTCATATTAAAACAATAATTATTGATGATATGAGATATTTTATGACAACAGAATTTTTTAATAGAGCATTAGAAACAGGCTATACAAAATTTACTCAAATTGCAAAAAACTTTCAATCTGTATTAGATTGGATACAAGTAATGAGAGATGATCTTGTAGTTTTTGGTATGCTACATGATGAAGATGTGTATAATGACAAATTTATTGTTACAAAAAAAGTTAAATTACCAGGACAACTTATAGAAAAAGAATATTCTCCATTAGAAACTATGACTATTGCTTTATGGTGTAAACCAGAAGTTACCAAAGAAAATATAAATTATAGATTTATAACCAATAGAACAATAGTTGAAGGAATAGAAATTCCTGCAAAATCTCCAGAAGGAATGTTTGAAGAATTGTTTATTCCTAATGATTTAAGCATTGTTCTAAAAGCTATTAATGAATATTATAATTAAAATATTAAATAAATTTATTAACAAATAAAAAATTAAAATTATGACTTGGAAAATTGATGATTTTAAAGAAAATGGTGGAAAATTTGTTTCAAAGATTATTCAACCAGGAACTCATTTATGTAGAATTATAGATGTAGAAGTTGCTGCTCCTGCCTATGATCAAAATAAACTACAAATAAATTTCCTCATGGAAACAGAACCTATAGGCGGAGATTTTGAAGGAGTTTTAATTGACAAAAATGATCCAAAAAAAGGTTCATATCAAGGACAAATTGGATATGTAAAAAATAGTCAATATGCTTTTGGAGATTGGATAACTCCATCTGGAGAAAAAAGATATGCAAACAATGAAGCCTGTGATTTTATTGCAAGATTATGTGTATCTTTAGGAGTATGGGATACAGTAAAAGTTGAGCCAAAGCTAAGAAATGGAGTAACAGCTGCTGAATTAGCAGAAGTTGCAAAAAAACATATTTGCAACCCAAATTTATGGGCATACTACACTATTGGTGGTGTTGAGAAATGGCAAGATGGCTATGATTATCCTAATTATTATTTGCATTTTGTAAAATATCAAAATAGGAAAAACTATGTATCTTTGAAAAAAGATGGTGTAGTACCTTTTGATGAGGATGTTCACATCATAAAAAGAGATAAGGGAGTTTCTGTAAATAACAATACAACTACAGATATTCCTACTTTTGAAGATACATCTATGGCAGATATGCCAAATTTTGAACAAATAGATGTTTCTAACATGAAGAATGATCCATTTGTAATTGATGATGATGATTATTCATCACAATTTTAAATAATAATAATCATGTTTTATGCTCTAAAACATATTATGTCAATAAATGACATTCCTGATGATTGGATATTCAGTCATTATTTGGGATTACCAAAATTGACAGGACAGAGTATAAAGATAAAAAGTATATTTAATGAGAGGGATACTGTTCCCTCTCTTGTAATATACTATGATAGAAAAATAGAAAGATATAAATTTAAGGATTTTTCATCAGGACATTCTGGTAGAGGAATACATTTAATGATGTTGATATGGAATTGCTCATTTAATAATGCTTTTAATAGAATAAAAAATGATTATATCAATAATGACAATTATATATCTGATATTGATAAGGAAAATATTAAGTATCAAGGATGGATAGTCAAATCATATGTTCCTGTAGAATGGAATAAATATAATTATGAATATTGGAAAGATTATTATATATCTATAGATATACTTAAAGAACACAATGTTGTCCCTATAAAATCATATATCATGGCTTTTCAAATAGAAGATGAAATTATTGAAGAGTTTGAAGTTAAAAACAAATGCATATATGGTTATTTATATGGTAATTCTATCAATAATCTAGCAAAGATATATCAACCATTAAATTCAACAAAGAAGTTTATTAAAGTAAACAATTACATACAAGGTTCTGAACAGAATGATAATAATCAATATTGTTTTATCATATCATCATTAAAGGATATTATGGCTTTAAAAACTATAGGAATAAAAGCAGACATGTATGCTCCTGATAGTGAAAATACAATGTTGTCAAATTATATGATAAGTAAATTCATTAATAATTATGGGAAAGATAATATTCTTGTAATATTTGATAATGACAAACCGGGTATAGAAGCTATGAAGAAATATAATGAAATGTATGGATTAAAATATTGTTATATCCCATATGAAAAAGATCCAGCATTAATTCTTAAAAATAATGGGATTGATGAAGCAAGAAGAAGAATTGTGCCATATATAAATAAAAAACTAAATGAATCATTGGAAATACTTAGGTAAAGATTTTACATCTTTAGAAGATATTCCACAAGATGTTATTGGATTTGTTTACAAAATTACAAATACTCAAAATGGTAAATTTTATATTGGCAAAAAAATGTTTTTTGTTACCAAAAAAATAAAAATATCTAACAGAGAAAAGAAAAAAATAGGAACAACGAAAAGATTTAAATATGTTTCTAGAGAAAATGATTGGAAGACATATTATGGCAGTTGTCAAGAGTTAAAAGATGATATAAATAAATCTAATAAATCTTTTTTTGAAAGAGAGATATTGCAATTTTGTAAAACAAAAAAAGGAATGACATATCTAGAGTTAAAGTATCAAATTATATATAATGTTCTAGAAAACAATTCTTATAATAATAATATTTTAGGGAAATTTTACAGAAAGGATATAGAAGATGGAATTATTTAAAATAGAAAACAAGGAAGAAAAATTCTTTTCAGAAAAAAAATATTTGTCTTATAATGCTTTGACAAAATTAATGTTTAGTCCAACATTATATTATAAACATTATGTTTTAGAAGAGAAAGAAGATATTGAAACACAATCAATGAAAGAAGGAAGACTTATTCATTGTTTGTTATTGCAACCAGAGAATTTTAATAAAATGTATGAGATTGCATTTGATAAATTACCTTCTACAAATTCTAAAACAGTAATAGACTATATATATCAATGTTATCTTATAGAGAATGATGATAATAAAACAATGGAAGATTTTAAAGATAACATATTAAATAAATTGATAGAAATGAATTTGCATCAATCTTTAAAAACAGATGAATCAAGATTGGCAAAAATCATAGAACCTCAAGAAAATATTGATTATTTTAATTTTTTGAAAAGAAGTACAGGAAAAGAAATTATCACTCAACAACTATATAACTATGCTTTAGAAATAGTTGACAATATTATTAAAAATGATACTATAACTAAACATATTGGTAGCAATATATTGAATTTTGATAGTTTAACTGAAACATTTAATGAACTATATTTAGAAGCTGATATTCCTGAATTAGAAATGTTTGGTCTAAAAGGAATATTAGATAATTTAACTATAGATCATAAAAACAAAATTATCAAAATCAATGACTTTAAAACCTCCAATAAAAGTATTAATGATTTTCTTGAAACAATAGAATACTACAACTACTGGCTACAAGTTGTTATTTATTATTTATTAGTAATAAATTCTAAATATTACAAAGATGATTATGATATTGAAATCAGATTTCTTGTAAGTGATAATTATGGTCAAGTAGCAACATTTTTAGTGAGTAAAGACACTTTAGAAGAATGGATAAAAAGAAGTAATGAAATATTTGATATTGCAGAATATCACTTTAAAACACAAGATTTTTCATTACCTTATAAATTTTTAATCAACAAAGGAGAACTAATTATATGATAAAGAAAAATATGTCTTATTATTTTTTATATCCTTTATTAAGGCTATGGAAAATAGAGCCTATAAATACATATATGTACAATGAAGCTGATTATTTTCCTTATTTATTGTGTCTATTCAATAAAGAAGATGTAAAAAGAATAAATAATACACACTTAAAAGGAAGAATGGATGTTGATAATGATAAAGTGTTATTATTATTTGACATGAAATTATATGAGAAAGATTTTAATCATGTTAAAAATGGGGATTTAAATAAAATAACTGCTAAAAATAAAAACACTATTTTAAAACATTATATAGGTAATATAAATGTTTTTGATGAAGTAAGTTTATATTTATCAGGAGAATGTAGTAAAAAACCATCTATTGAAGATGAAATGTATAAAGTTTCTGAAATGGATATTGAGTTTATGATGTTTAATTTATCAAGGAAAAAAGTAAAGAAAATATATGAATAAAATGATGATACATTCTTCAAAATGGGGAGATAAAGAATCATTTAGGATGATACCACTAAATAATGATTCTAACTTTTTAGAAGCAATATATAATCCAGAAGAAGAAGTCTTGGTAATATTATCTAAGACAAAAACAACAATCCCTTCAATAAAAAAGAAGAATGAAAATGATGAGATTTTTTATGAATATTACATTGAGGAAAAAGAAGATATAATTTCATTCATAAACAATATATGTATCAATAAAGATCATGATATATTAAAAAAAATCTTATGAAAAACACAACACATTGGATATTTGATATGATATTTGAAAATAATGCTTTAACTATTGTTTTCAAAGATTTACATTCTGATAAAGCTGAATATTTTTGTAATAATATATATGAAGATATAAACCTAAAGAATCTTAAAGAATTTATTGTATCAAATATTCAATGTTGGTTCTTAGGGTTTGATTGCCATAATAAAGTTTATTTTTTAGAATATATATTAACTAATGATAATATATTTTATTCTTCAAAAGATATTAAAGAAATATTGAATAGTGAGTTTAATGATATATTTGAATTACATTATATTGATATTTCAATAATAAATAATTGGAAGTATAAAAATATAACATTAGATTGGATAAAATATTCTCTTAATGAAAATATTGACAATATCAATTCTGCAAGTGCTAAAAAAATAATTAGTCTTAAAGGATATAGTGAATATTATTCTTTTTTAATTGAACACAATACAAGCATTATTAAATATTTATATCAATATTATTATCAAGATATTAAAATAAGATCAAAGTTATTTAATCATCTTGATTTAAAAGATTTTAATATCAATAATTCTACCTTTGTTGAATATGTATTTAATAGATATTGTGTAAAAGATAATGAACCTTTAAGTTTAAATTTACCAAAGATTAAATTTGACAATATAAAATTTAATAGATTATATGAAAACACTAGAAAAATCACAATCCAAATTGATGATGTGGATATTAATTATTCTTTTGGTGGTATGCATAGCAGAAGGGATACTGCATCTATCTATAAAAGTGTACATAATAAGATTATTAAGTCATTGGATATTAAATCTTATTATGCCACTATTATTCTAAATAATAAATGGTCTCCTAAAAACTTTAACAATAATGGTTTTTTAAAGATACTTAATTATTTCTATCAATTAAGATTAAAACATTACACTAATAAACATTTAAGTAACCTTTTGAAAGAAATATTAGTTATTACATGTGGATTATTTAGTGTTAAAAAATCTTCTTTATATGACCGAGAATTAGCTTTTAAAATGTATAAAACAGGTCAATTAATACTATCTAAATTTATAGATATGGTATCTAATAAAATTCCTTTATCAGAGCTTATTATGGTTAATACAGATGGGTGTGAATATTTAATCCCTAAAGAGCATGAATACATATACAATGAGATTGTTGAAGAATGGAAACAAATGTTCAATCTAAATTTATCATTAAATGATTGTGAAAAATTATATCTATGGGATATTAATAATTATATTCTTGTAAAAAAAGGAAATGTTAAATGCAGAGGTAGATTTAGACATAAAGATCTATGTGTTGAAAAAGATAGATCTAATTTAATAATACCATTAACTATATATAATTATTTTCTTAATGGGATAAATGTAGAAAGTTATATTTTTAAAAATGATAATATATATGATTTTTGTACAGGGCTGAAAATTAAAGGTAATTGGAGATTTTATGACGATAAAAATAATGATTATGGTCAAACAATAAGATATTATATCTCTAATAAAGGAACAACAATTTATAAAAGTAATGGTAAAGATAAAATTATAGTAGCTAAAAATGCTACAATATTCAATGAGTTTGAATCTAAAAAGACATATGATGTAAATCACAAATATTATATAGACATAATACAAAGAGAAATAGCAGAAATAGAAACAAAAAAAGAGATAGCTGACAAAACAGATCAGTTATCATTATTTTAATATGATAGAAAAGATTATAGATATACCTATTTATGATTGGAATGTAACATTCCTTATTGTAGAAGATAGAAAAGATATACCAGACCTCAATAAGTGGTATAATCTTTTTCAAGCTAGATATATGGGAGATTTGAATAAAGAATTTGATAATATAAAAAATGCAGGTCAGACATTTATTGATAGAACTGCACAAAAAATTCTTGTTACAATATTCCCATGTACTAATTTTGCTGAAAAATTAGTAACTATAGGGCATGAAAAAAGACATGTCGAAGATTTAATATTAGAAGAATGTGGTATAAATGACAAAGAAGCAGCAGCATATTTATCAGGATATTTATCACAACATATGTTTTACTTTATAAAAGAATAATTATGAAAATTACATTACCAAAATCTAAACATAAATTAGGTTATACAAAAGAAGAAATTATAGAAATAGCTAAGATTAACAATATAGACGAAAAACTGATGTTTGAAAGTCTTGGAGTTAATACAGGAGCTATTACAGAAGAAGGTGTTTTTCTAACATATCATTGTGATATTGAGAATGCTATGTATAAAATATTTACAGGTAAACATTTATTTTTTGATTAACATGAAAAAATTATTATTTATAATATTACTATTTATATTTATTGGTAATATATTTGGGCAAGGTATAGCAACTACTAATAATGGTTTAAGAGTTAATTTATATTCTGATTTCACATGGAATCTTAGAACATTAGAACCATTTCCTTGTGAAGATTATCTAAAATATAGTAAAAATGAAAAAGGTAAAGATGAAATTTGTAGTTATGACTTCTTAATACTATCAAAATACTTAAATGATGTTGATTTAATATTTTTTGTATTATTTTCTGATGGAGAATATTTTTCTATTTCAACAGGATTATTTTTAATGCCAAAAGATATTATTTTCCATGTTAAATCTGGAGATGAAATAAAGTTTTATTTTAATGATGGTACTGTATTGATATGTGATCATCATGGAGATAATAATAATATTGGGTTTTATGAAATATATTTTGATACAGAAGGATATAAAAAGAATATTTATTTACTTCCATTTAAAAATCATCTACTAGAGAAAATAGAAATGACAATAAATAACAAACCTTTCTTTAAATATGTAAGAAAAGAAGAGGCAGAAGTTGTAAGAGGAATTTTTAGATGTTTATTAAAATAAAAATTTAAAATATAAGCATAGGGGTATAAGGTTTTAAAGGTTATTTTGTGTCATAATTTTATTTATACCCCTTGCTTTTTTAATTTAACATATTAAAGATTAACAAATAAAGAAAAATATGAAGAAATCAAAAATAGAATGGACTGAAACAACATGGAATCCCATTACAGGATGTACAAAAATATCTGATGGATGTAAGAATTGTTATGCTGAAAGAATGACAAAAAGATTACAAGCAATGGACCTAGATAAATATAAAAATGGTTTTGATAAAATAACTTTACATGAAGATTATTTAAATGAACCATTAAAATTAACAAATCCCACTATGATATTTGTTTGTAGCATGAGTGATCTTTTCCATGAAGAAGTTCCTTATTCATTTATAGATAGAGTATTTGATGTCATAAGACAAACCCCACAACACACATATCAAATTTTAACCAAAAGAGCTATTAATATGTATAAATATTTACATGGTAGAACTATCCCTAAAAATGTATGGTTAGGAGTTACTGTTGAAAATAAAAAAGCAAGAGATAGAATACAATATTTAAAACAATTAAATGCTATTGTTAAATTCATCTCATGTGAGCCATTGTTAGAGGATTTGGGTAAATTAGACCTAAATCTTATTGATTGGGTAATAGTTGGTGGCGAAAGTGGTCATAATGCTAGAAAAATGAATAAAGAATGGGTGTTAAACATTAAAGAACAATGTGAATTATATCATGTGCCATTTTTCTTTAAGCAATGGGGAGTATATGGAGAAGATGGTGTTAAAAGAAGTAAATACAAAAATGGGAAGTTACTTAATGGGAAAGAGTATTTAGAAAAACCTATAAGAAATGAATTTGAAAACGATAAATATCATTACGCAATGATGTACGACTTAACTTATGATGTTCATTTTAACAATGAACAAGATAGTAATTATAAAGGTTTCATAGATAGTTACGATGACTGTTTAAGTTATATTGAAGAATACAACGGAACAAATCATTCTTATTTTAAAGATTATAAGGGCGGAACTGTTTCAATAATTTGTAATGAAACGGGGGAAACTGTTTTTGAAACTGAAGTTAAATAAGCAAAATAACAATGAAAACAATTTTAGAATCCGCACAAGAATATGCCACCGAGCATTTTAAAGAAAAACTGCCATTAGATGCTGAAAAGAGTTTTATAGATGGATTTTTAGCAGGTGCAAATTTTGCCCAAGAATGGATTTCTGTAAAAGATGAACTGCCCGAACACGGAAAAACGGTGCTTATTATGTGCAACAACAAATATATTGGTTTGGGCTGCATTAGATATGGCAAATGGGATTATAAATATGCAAGCTCAATTACGCACTGGCGACCAATAACTAAATATTAGAATTATGGAAAAAGAGTATGTAATAATAACTTGGCCTGATTCACAGGAACTTATGGATGAGGAATGGTTTGATGATGAGTGTATTCTCATAAATGAAGACCCTCTATTAAGCCAAGTGGGTTCATCAGCCTATTTTGTACCTATAACAAGACTTAAAAACAAATAATTATGATACCATTTATTAAATTTAACAACGGAGATTTGAGTTTTGATATTCAAAAAATTGAATCTTTTGATGTTCCTATTACAGTAGCAAAAAGTTACGATCCAACTTTCGATTACCCCCATGCTTTGGATGTAGAGGATACAACTTATTGGTACGCAGAGAAAAAAGAACGTGATGAGGATTTTGAAAAACTTAAATTAGTAGTTCCAAAATTTTCTTTCATAGAGCTTTAAATAGATATAACAAAAATATTAATCAACTTAAAAATAAAAATAAAATGAAACATTATTTATGCAAGTGTAATAGGTGTGATTCTATATTATTTGATGAAAATCCAGGTGAAAATTCTGTCTTAATAGATATTACTACAATAGAAGAACCTATTAATAATATGATACATTTTTATAGTGGTGGAAAATTTTATTGGGGTTGTCCAAACTGTTGTACAGACAGCTATTTAACAGATATAATTGATAATGATTTAAAAAAAAATAAATTATGATAACCGGTTTTAGATTAGATAAAAATAATAATATACAAGTAAAAGTTGGTGAAAAATGGCACAACCTTATTACATTCACAGACGACTGTCCGCATGGAAAATACGGATATAAAATGAGTGGGGTTAATAAAGCATTTAATCCTTATGTGTTCTTCAAAAATGAAGATATTGAAAAAATTGAAAGGTATTTAAGAAAATAATAGCTACTTTTGTATATGAAATAATTAAAGAACAATTAAAAAACAAACAATTATGAAAACAATTTACAGTGCTATTTGCTTTGCTCCGGACGGTGAGTATGTAAGGGATTTTTACAGTGACTCAAAGGAGTCTATTTCAGAGGAAATTAATAATATGGGTTCACGATGGTTTTTTTACCCATTTGTTTTTATTGCAACAGAAAAAACGATTGTAGAAGCTCCGGATTGCTTGGAATTTCTAAACGGAAAGAGGATTAAAACGGTTGAACGGTTTTTTAAAGAGAATGAAGACATTGTAATTGAAATGCTATGCTAAACAGGGTTGCAACCAATCAAACAACAAGGTTAAGAGCAAACGAATAACTAAATAAATTTAAAAAACAGAATTATGAAAGACAAAGGATATTTTGGGATTGGATGTTTAAATATGAAAACATCACATAACTATGGCACTCTTTTTAGAACTGCCCAAATTTTAGAAGCGGACTTTATTTTCCTAATTGGGAGTAGATTTAAACCACAAGCAAGTGACACAATGAAAAGTTGGAAACATATACCGACATTTATTTATAAAGATTTTGCCGACTTTAACGAACACCGCCCACATGATTGTAAATTAGTAGGGATTGAACTTGTTGAAACTGCAACAAAGTTAACTGAATTTAAACACCCTAAACAGGCTTGCTATTTGCTCGGTGCAGAAGATAATGGATTAACAAAAGAAGCAATTGAAAAATGTCAAGAAATTATTTATTTGCCCGGAACTCGAAGTATGAATGTCGCCGTTGCAGGGAGTATAGTTTTATATGACAGACACACTAAATGCGGTCTTTTTTAAGCTGCTGCATAACGTAAAAGTATAAAAGCAGGTAGGGATTGAACGGCAAACACGTTCCTACTTGCACAAAAATATCTAAACAGCCGAAGTGGGTTAAATTAAGCACATAACTCCACTTGATTTTATACAGTGTTATGTGCAGTTATTATTATGAAATTTATCAAGGTAAAAAACACCGATGGGAAAGATATAATTATTAATCTTTCAAATGTATCTTACTTTTTTTCAAATTCTGAAAATGAAACAACTATTTGCCTTACAACCTATGAAGACTATATCAGGGTTTCAATTTCAATAGATGTTTTTCAGCAAGGGTTAAATGCAATGGACAAGAATAGTGTTAATGTTTGGGATTATTCCTATATTTTTATGAAACAAACTTGGTTAGATGTTTACTTAGGTAAATTCAAATGGTATAGAAAAATTAAAAAAGGAACTTGGTATAAGCATCAATTTACAAAAGATGCAGAAGAACTTACGTTTCCACAAGGTGATACTTGGTGGGCAAGATATGGCAAAATTAATAGATACTCAGATGTTATTACAACGGAGGTCTTTTAAATGTTTGCTAACGGTTGGGTGTATGAGAAGGTTTGCTTAGATGAACTTTCAAATTATCACTGAATTTTATAGCAAACTTTCTTATACACCTTGTTATGTGTAGTTTTTTGGGAAATTAAATTTAATATATACTTAGAAAATAATTAAAATTATGATACACATTAAAAAATTCAATGAAAATTATAAATCAGACAAACTTGATTTACAAAGAGATCAACATTTGATGTCAATTAGACAAAATAGTGAAAAAATTGGTGATATAGAAATAGTAGATGGTAAAATAACAACAACTGGAATTATTGGTGATAATCAATATGATAATTTTGTTGAATTAATAAAAGGTTTACAAGGGTTTAATATTAAGATTGATGAGTTCTATTGGTAAAATTACATATAACGTATTTTACGAATGTTTTAAAATGAATAATAATCATGAGTGATAACAATTAAACAACAGAATTATGAAAACATTAGAATCGATTGGCTTAGAAACACAGATAGAAGATACATTAAGTGAGATTGTTCGAGATATTTCGGACAAAAAAAACGAAATTAAAAAGAATATTGACAAAGTAAAAAAAATAAACGGGAAAAAGGTATATAACGTCACAATGGATGGAGATAGTCTGTACTATAATTTAAAACCAAGAAATGATGGGGAATTAATATATTATTACCCTGTACAATATGCTAATATTGAATTTGAATAATTACCAGTTAATTAAAGATAATAAATAACAGATTTAAAATTTAAAATTATGAAAGTTTTTAAGATTAAATTATGGTTAAGCAATGGACGAACACGAGATAAGTCTGATGTGTTAGTAGAAATATTAAAAAGAATGAAATTGACTAAATTTTTAGAATGGAATACTACATTAACCTATGATGAATGCAACCTATACGATAAGATAAAAGCTCAAATCGAGCAGCAATATGACTGCAATAAACGTGAAATTGATTTTGAGATAGATATAGGTAGTTGAATAATAGAAACGAACAAATGAATATTTTTACGGTTAGCAAAAACCCCCAAAGAATACATCTAAGGGGGGGGTAGAAGAAAATAGAAAACCAAAAAAACTATTCACATCACACTATAATATAATAAAAATAATGAAATGGAAAAAGTAATTAAATATTTAATAAAAAACAACATCACACCAAATGGATTATTAGCTCTATATACTTATTATAAAAAAGTTGGATATTCCAATTATATAAATGTTATTGTTGAATTAAAAAGATTAGAACAATATGGTTATTTAATTAAAAATAATGATAATTATGAAATTACTGATAAAGGCATTAAATTATTACAAGGTGTTGAAAAGGTAATGGCAAGTTCTAATAAATCAATAACCAACAAAGAATGGGATGATAATATACAGAAATATAATGAAATGTTTCCTAAAGAAAGAATGGGAAATTCTACTGTATATTATAGAGCTAACCCAAAAGAACTTAGAGAATCTTTCATTTGGTTCTTTGATAAGTATCCTGAATATTCATGGAGTGATGTGTTGAGAATAACTAAAAAGTATATTGCATCTTTTAATGATGACTATACATATTTAAGAAATTCTAAATATTTTATAAAAAAAACAGCTGGTAGTGTAACATCTTCAACATTAGCAGACATATTATATAATGAAGATAGTATTGATAATCAAGAAAATGGCTTTCAATATTATGGAACAGAATAAAAATATATTATAATTATGGAAAAACAAAGAGGTCTAGTTTCAAGAATAATGCTATCTATTATAATAGAAGATGATAGATATTTGCTTATGGAACAAGTAGGAGAAAATACATATACTATTCCTACTGCAAAATTAGATTATAATGAGGGATTGTATGGTTGTATATCACAATATTTATATCATAATGCTAATCTTAACTTATTTTTTTTAGAAAAAGATCATAAAAAGAATATATTATTTAACAAAACATTTGAACCTTTATTTATAGTTGATGATATTTATGAAGGTAATCAAGATGTTCAAATAATATATGCTTTATCATTAAAGAACATTAAATTGCCTTTTATTAATGAACCTAAATTTAAATGGGTAAAAGATCCTAATATAATATTTATCCCTAAAGAAGATCTTAATAGAATCTTATTATACATGAATAAATTTGCATTAGGAGAATGTGAAGAATAAAAAAACTAAACAAAACAATTAAGGTACACAAACCAATATTTAACTATTAAAAAAAAGAAGGGGAAGAATAAATCAACCCCTTTTTTTGAGACATGAAACTAAGAAAATGCAATTTTTGTAAGTTCATCTATTAAAACATTAGCTAACCTTGTCTTAATAGTTATATCATTTAAATATTTTAAATCAGTTTTATTGTTCATAAACAGAAACTCAAGTAATACAGATGGATGTTTTGAAAGCAATTCTGTAAAATTAGCTTCTTTATCTATGTCCCCATCAGACATATCTGTTCTCCAGAATAGTTTGAAATCTGAAAAATCTTTTTCAAATTCATTTCTTAAAGCAATGAATATTTTAGTAGCATATTCATCACTTTTTGTTTGACCTTTACTTGTCCAGATTTCAATACCTCTTGCTTGTTGCCAACCTTGTCCTGGTGCTGCGTTCACATGTAAAGAAAAATAAAATGCATTATCAATTTTATTTGCTACATCAACTCTGTTTTTTTTCAACCATGCTGTTGAAGGTTCACTTTCTGGAGCTATTACAACTGTTTTAACTCCATTTTGTCTTAATCCTATCTTAACTATTTGTAATACTTCTCTAGACCACTCCCATTCTTTGAATGTTCCATCAGGACTTTGTTTGCCTGGCGTATCTTTAGAGTGTGCTGCTGCTAATATTATTGTTTTCATCTTTTATTGATTTTCTAATTTTTGATTTTTTTTTATCTGCCTAGCCCTATATTCTTCTACTGACTCTCCCTTAGATATTGCTAGTTCATATTCTAAATTCTTTAATCTAATTTCCAATTCAGAAACTTTATGTTCTAATCTTTTTATTTCCAATTCTTTAGTTGTTAATTTTTCTGTTGTTTCAATAAGTTTAGTTTGTGAATCAGAATATTTAATCAACATCTCATCTATTGTCTGCAATAATTTTTCAATAGCAGTTGCTTTATTATCTGCTTCTTCTTTAACTTTTTGATGTTTTGGTAAAAAAACATAATTAATATAAGTTCCTAATGCACCAATCAATAATGTAGATAATGGAACTAAAACATACTGTAAGAAAAAATCCATAATATTTATTTTTTAATAGTTATACATATTTATTTCTTTAAAGGTTCATCACTACAAGATACTTATTTTTTTTGATCTTTACAACATTTATTAATTATTTTTTTTTAAAATCTTGATGCCATACTTTTTAACCTTACTTCTGGCTGCAATAAACCTCTAATATTAGAATATCCTGTTAAATCATGTAAATCTTTTTTCAGTTTCATTGTACCTTCTGGATAACCTGATGATGAAGATGTATAAAACACATCTTTATACCACTCTACATACCAATTAGCATCAATATCTGGATCTGGTTCTTCTCCTTGACCTGCTATCATCACAAATGCTGTTTTAAACAATCTATCTACTGTTTGATATGCTTTTGATAATTCTCTTGCCATAGGTAATGCTGTACTAAAGTTTCTAATATACTCATCTGTACCTGCCCCAAAAGGAAAGACACTAGTAGCTTCTCCTGTTGTACCCCATAATATTCTTATTAGATTCCCTGTAACAATATCTACAGGTTCATCATCATCATCCCTTCTTCTTAAAGCCCCCAATGCCATCATAGATAATGATAGAAGTATTATCATTGCTAAAGCATCTCTTGAAGCATGATTGATTTTCCTTGCATATATATCTCCTAGTTCATATATTTCTTGTTTACCATTTTTAGCATTATCAATATATGTTAATTTGCTTACACCATCTTCAAACTTATTAGTAAAATTACCTAATAAGAATTGTTTTAATGTAGCTTTAGCACCAAAAGCCCCATATGCTTGAGCTAATGCTCTCCAATATCCTAATGTAGCTTCTCCTGTTTCCCAAGATGGTCTTAATATGCCAAATCTATTTAACATCAATGGTACTAAATATTTTCTATAGAAAAACATTAATTTACCAATAGTATTAGCTTCCATTCTAGTCATATCTGATGTTGCATAGTTACCTTGTGCTCTCCTTAATTCTGCTACAATAATTCTTCTTAATTTTAACTGATCTTCTATAGTATATTCAACATCATTTCTTATCTCTAAAGTACCATCAGGTTTTTGAATATAACATTCAGAAGCTGGAATTAATACAGGTTTACCATCTTCCAATACAGGTTGTTTTGTTATTGGATCTATCTTTTTATATTTGTATGAATCCATAACAGCATGCATAACCAACATACCTATCATTGTGTCTCCCTTATCTTGGACCATATATCCTAATTCCATAAAATCAGTTAATCTATCTCCCATCCTTCTTAATCTACCACCTGTTATTTGTTTGTAGTATTTTATCATATCTTTTTGCAAAGGATTCATCATTCTATATAACATTGTAGATTCATGTAAATCATGGATTTTACCCCAATCTTTTAAATAATTAGATATAACACCATTTATTCCAAAAACCTTTCTATAGGCTGTCATCATATTTTTTTGAGAATAATGATTACTACCACCACCTGCTTGTAACCACATTTGTACTGATGCTGCTGTAAAATTCTTTAACTGATTGGTAACATCAAAACCAAGCCTCATCAAACTTACGTGTTGAAATAATAAGTTAACTACTTTTTTTAATTTTCTTTGTTGACTGTCATCAATTTGTCCTTGTATATATTTTCTTTTTTCAAACTCTAATACTTCTACAGCATATCTCCATTCTTTAATTCTTTTTTCAATTTCTTTCTGCATTGCAGGATTTGCTGATTGAGTAGTCTCCAAATCCCTTATCATTTGTTTAAAATATTCTATAGCTCCTTCTGTTTGTGGTTGTACTTCTTGCATAGAACTATTATAATGAGCTTCCACAGCAAATTTATAAATAGCATTGATAGCATCTGTGGTTTGAATATCCTCTGTTAATTGCCTTGTAAATCTGCTTCTAATAACTCCCAAATCTCCAAACACATTCTCTACATAATCTTGTTGTGAACCTTCAAACTTCATGTGTTTATCAATTTTCTTAGCTATTTCTCTAGATAAACCTTTAAAAAATCCATACCTACTAAAATTTTCCATTTTATCTTCTGCATATCCAGGAACTTCATATCCCATCTTTTTACCTATCATCTTTTTCTGTAAGCCAAAATAATAAGTAGTAAGTTTATCATAATAATCTTTGTAATCTTTATCAGCAACTATATCTTTAAATTTTTGATTAACATATGGATTCATCATTCCTTCTGGAGTTAAATCATATACACCATCTCCTATACTTATTACTCCTTTAGGTAAAGGCATATTTTCTACTCCTTCAACATAATTAGGATTTCTTGCTTCATCTTTTATATTGTATTTTGTAAAATAATTAGGATTACCAACTATTTGAATATATTTTTGAGATATAGGTCTATATATATAATTAAATGATTTTGGAATTGCTCTATCTCTATTAAATCTTAAATAATCAAATTCTCCTAACTTATCTTCATGATATTTGTTATAATAATCTCTATATTCACTCCATACATTTGCAAAATCATTTTCTGCTTGTATATATTTCATTTCTGCCATCATCAATTCTTCTTCTGTGATAGTGCTATTTTTATCTTTAAATCTTTTTTGTTTATTTTCTAATATACTTGCAGCTGCATTCATAGCATTTCTTCTTGCTATCATAATGTCTGTTCTTTCATTAAATCTTTCAACATAAAATGGAGATAATATGCTTTCTTGAATAGATGCTAATTCATTCTTTAAATCTTTAATTTCTTGTCTTTCTTCTATAGAGAATGAATATTTTGGCTTGTTCTCTATATAATCAGCTATCTCTTTATCAATTTCATCTAATTCATTAATTTCATCTGTAGTGTAAAATATAGGATTATAAACATAATTTTGTTTATATCTTGCTTTAATTTCATTTCTCCTTGCATATAAAGCATCTAAAACATCATCTTTACCAAATATTTCTCCTAATCTATCATATATTGCATTCCTTCTATCATACCACTCTTGAGAATATTTTTCTATTTGATATGTCTTTTTCCATTTAGCCAATAAATCTGGATGATTTTTAAATTTTATCTCTGCATTTCTTAATGCTCTTTCATATGCTTCTTCATTATAATCAGCATCATACATACCTTCCATCTGTTCTATAATTTTAGCATATTCAGGATTTTCTTTTTGAGCTTTTTGTTTTATCTCTTTAATTTGTGCCCTTAACATAAATAAAGTATCATAATCATCATCATCTTGTTCTGCAATATCTCTTGACATTATAGTACTTATTGTTAAATATATATCATCTAATTGCTCTTGATATTCTAAAGGTAATCCTTTTTGTAATTGATAATAAGCATCTATATATGGTAAATTTGCATATTTAACAAGCCAATCTATATATTCAGCATTATGTCTATATGTTTCTTTTTTAGCCTCAAAATAAGCATTTTCAGCTTCTTTTATTGCATCATGGTTTTTAGGTTGTTCTTTTATTATTTTATTATATTCATACCTTAGTTCTTTTTCTTTTTCTTTTAATATTCTAAACTTATAATTATAAGTTTGATATGTTGTTTCAAATTCATTAGATGTAGGTTTTACTAAAACAAACACCCTCCTATCTTCTATTTGCTTAGTTTCTTTATTATATCTTTTAATAGTAGTCCATTCTGCTATTTTCTCATTTAATTCCTTCTCTCCTATATTTTTTTTATTTTTAATACTATCTGTATTTTTTGCCAAATCATGCAATGCTTTATCATTAGTAATATTATGATTCATCATTCCTTCTGCATTTTTAAGCATAATAACTACAGATGCTATTCCTAAATCTTGATCTGTAACAGTAGCTTGAAATCTTGCGAATGCCCCATTACTCATTGTCCAATTCTTATTGTATAATGTCCTTGCTCCTAAATATAATATAGAATTTGGATCTTTCATATTATCAATAATCTTTTGTAAACTTTCTCTATCATAATTAAGACCATTAAGAATTGCATCTATCTCATGTAATCTTTTTCTTAATCCTGTAATTTCCTTTTCTATCTCTGTTAAGTTTGCATCCTCATAAATATCCTTTTCTTGATTTATAAATCTTTTTAATGTTTTAAAAAATCCAGATTGTATTTTGTTAAATATACTTTTTCGATTATTTTCTAACTTATCAATCTTTTTTAATATTTTGCTTTTTTCTACAGTAAATACATCTCTTATCCCCTTAGTAATATTGACAAAATCAGCCTCACTTATTGTTCTTAATACTTCTGTTAACATTGTTATTGTAGCATCTTGCCACTTGTTTTGTAATGAATTGTGTTGTGCATAAGCACCTAATAACTTCTTATACATAACACTATCTTCTGTAATATTATTTGCAGGATTATTTTTAGCTTCAACACCTATTTCATATAACATATTTAATATCTCACTGACAGCATTATTTTCTTCATGAATTTCCATCATAATCTTATATTGATCAAGATATTTTTGTTTATTTTCTTTAGTAGGATTATTCATATAATTTTGAATAGCCTCATTATATATTTTATTTATTTCATTAAATTTCTTTGTTAAACTATATATTTGTTCCTCAACTTGTTCTAATGTTTGTGCATATAATAATCCTCTATAAAATGGTAATTGTTCATCTCTACTTCCATTTTCAACAACATTAATAATAGATCTTAAATAACTTATTTGTGTTTTTCTTAAATTTTTAACCTCATCAGAAATGCCATGTTCATTTAATTGAGCTTCTAATACCTCTAAATTCTTTTTTGAATTTTCATATACTACTGTTAAGAATTTTTGCATTTTATCTTCTGTAGGAGAAATATTATATAATTCTTCCTTACTCATTCTTTCTTCTTGAACAACATCTTTATATGGTATAGCTTCATCTATCATTTTCATCAATGGATCTAATTTATTGCTTTGACGGATTTTAGCATCTTCTTTACTACCTAACCACTTAGAAGTTGCATGAGAAAATTTTCTTGCTCCTTTAATGTAATCTTGTGTAGATATGTAATAATCATATCCACTAAATGACAATACAACCTGACCTCTAAATGACATATCATCAGTAGTTTGATATGCTAATGCAATAATCTTATTATTAGTAATATCAACATCAAGACCTGCTTGTCTTAACATATTAGAATACATTTCTAATTGTACAAACCATTCGTCATAAGTAGTTCTTTTTTTACCAACAAACCCACTATAAGTATCTCCTGTAGAATCTATTTCATAATTATTTAATCCCAATTCAACCCTAACGTCCACATGATTTGGATCATTAGAATTAGCAGCCAACATATGCTGAACTTTCTTAGTTTTAAAATCAATAATAGATATTCTGCCATTAGGAGCAATAGCTAACATATCTACTCTACCAACAACTATATTATCTCCATCTCTAAATGCTTTAGCTCCTAATGTTACTTCTGGTAATAAAACATAACCTTTATTAATTAAATCACTTACTGTATAAAGCATATCACTTACTGCTTTAAACATAGTTTCTTTAGTAAAATTTTCTATTTCAAAAGCTCTAGTTTCATCTTCCTGAAATTTATCATACAATATGTTAAATATTTCTTGGTCTAACCACCTAACATCAATATTGCCTTCTATAGGTTTTGTTATACCCATTTGTTGTGCAAGAGAATTATCTATTTGAAACAATATTAATTGTTCCATTATATAATGCATAAATGTCCCAAAATTTTTAAAATCAGCATATATATCAACTTCTTCTCCTGACGGTCTGAATTTAGATACTCCTTTTAAGTTACTTACAGAAATAGCATATGTACCTTCTTCAAAATGTTCTAATAATTTTTCTTGTATATCTATTATTTTTGATAATACATTAACTTGAGAATTTGTTAAATTATTATTATTGTTTTTATTATTTTTTATATCTATTATTCTTTTCTGTTCATTTTTTAGAGATGCTATTTTTGCTTCTTTTTTATTATTCAAAAATACTTCATCTTTTTCAGAAATTTTTTTTCCTTGAATATAGTTTTTTATATTATCTTTAGTAACATTGAAATCTTCTCCATTCATTTCATTATGCATACTTGTAAGAATAGCTTTAGCAACATTTTTTGTTACATTTAATGCTTGCATTGCTATTGTTATTTCTTGTTCTGTAAAATACCTGCAACTATTCATAATTTATAAACATTTTAACATTTCTAATATCTTATCATTATTATATCCCAATAACTTATAAGTAGCTATAGTAGATTTTAATCTTTTTGCAAAAGTAATAATATCTTCTTTCTTACCACTTAATTCATAATAATACTTAATAAACTTCTCATTGTTAACATCTAAACTATATTGCTCTGTTGGATATAAAACATTATCATCTTTATCCTGTATGTCAATTTTGTTAATATCAACTATATTTTCATCTAACCAATTTTCTAATGAATTTAACTTTGTTTTATTAACATTTCTAAAAATGCTTTTTAAGCCGTTTACAGCTTCAATGAATTCTTGTTGAAGATTATTGTTACCTGAACCATTATCATTGTCATACACTTCTAATATAGCTTGTTTTGAGCCATATTTATTTATTAAATTATATATGGCTGGTAAATGTTCAAATAATTCTAAGTATTCTTCTAAATGTTCTAAATGATTATTGTAATTTACTTCTTTATTATCAATAAGACTTCTTATTGCTTTTAATCTACTGTTAGTATCAAAATTCTTATTGTTATTAATATTAAATATTAGTGATGTTCTATCTTCAAATATATCATTTAATTTATATAATAATTCTTGAGGTGTCTTTTGAAATACAATATTTTGATTATCTCTATTTTCATCTATTGTAATTTCATTCCAAGTATTACCATATTCATCTGTAATTAATACAGGATTATAACCTTGTTTTTTAAGAATATTAGTTACA
>JAGPKW010000046.1 GCA_018053685.1 Patescibacteria group bacterium | reverse complement strand
TTTTCAAATTTACCGCAATAAATACAAGTTCTTTCCCACTCATCACAATCAACAAACTTGTGATTTCCCTTTTTACAATCTTCAAGATGTTTTTGAAGTTCTTGTTCTTCTTGTTCTTTGTTCATATTATTTTATTTTACTGGTGCGTCCACCACTATTCCGTGATGGTCACACATTTCTTTCTCAAGCGAGGTTATGTAAAACCCTCCTTGATTTTCTGGAGAGTATTTTTCATATCTCCCAGCATTAGATTGGAGCTTGTAACACTCTACAACCTCCAAATTATCTAATGCTTTATCAATCATTACTAAAAAAACAGCAAGTAGCATTGTCAGTGATATTGCTGATATTGCTATTGCTATTATTTCTTTTTCTATTGTTTTATTTTTTTTCATTTTTTTATCTTTTATCTTAACTAACTAATCTCTTAATTATTTATTAGTGTGTTTGAATATAACTATCTTTTTCGTATTCTTTAAAGGTTTTAATCAATCCAACTTCTTTATTTCTAAGGTGTTGAGCAACTTCCAGAATATAATCGTCAATGTTTTTCATATAATTCTCTTCGCACCAATCTATGAATTTTTTTGATGATTGCATATTATTTTTTATTCTTAATTATCTATGAGTTTCAAAATATCCAATTACTAGATTCTCTAACTCTGTTTCTAAATCGTGACCTTTTTTTAATGCCAACTCTATATTTTTTAGAGTTGGTGTTACCCCAAATCTTTCTAATAAATCTTTTACTTCCTTAATTGTCATTTTATTCTCTACTTTCTTACCTGTTATTTTCTCGTATTCTTTAACTATCCTCTCGTGTCCTTCCATCGCTTCCTCTAATGTAGAGTATCTTTCGCAAAACTCATTTTCGCAATCTCCAAATTCTGGGAATACCATTGTTTCAAAAATCAATACTTTTCCATCACAGATACTATAATCTAATCCTAACCAAACTGTTGAGATAAACTTACCATTTTTAAGTTTTTTCTGCTTAACGGCTACATAATCCTTGTCTACAATCAATGAAGTAAATTCACTCCTTGTAATTTTTTCTCCTTGTTTATTGTAAAACATAATTTTTATTTTTTATCAACTTAACTAATTAAGCCCTAAGAAGCCCATCTTTTTTGAGCTTCTAAGAGGTATTATGACTAATTATTCTTCTCAAGATTTTCAATCTCAAGGAAATAAATTCCTCTTACTTTATCCTCATAATCCCATAATTTTATGAGGCTTTCTTTCGTGAAGACTTCTTTTAAGTATCCGTCATTAGACTCTGTATTGTACTTGAACACAACGGACAAGTGGAGCCTGTCATCTCCTATATTAGAGTTAATAAACTTTATTAACTCTTTTTTGTTCTTTATTTTTGTTATCATAATTTTTTTATTTTATTAACTTAACTAATTATTATTATCTTATTTTGCCGACCTTATTATCTTAATTATATTATATGATGCTTACTTTTTTTTGTCAAATAAGTTTTCCACCTTACACAAGTCTATACCTGTTAATATAATAATAAACTGCCTGAGGGCTAATCTTTAATTCTAAAGCAATCTGTAATACTGTCTTTCCTTCGTCCCTCATTTTTTTTACTATAAAGACTTTGCTTTCTTTTTGTGGTTTTGGTGTTTTATTGTTCTTCATATTTCTATTATACTCTTATTCATTTTTTTTTGTCAAATGTTTTTAATACCTCCCTCCATTACAGCCACATTGCTCATCTCTTGGATGCCATCTTTTACAATATTCGCACTGCCATTGCCCTTGTTTTTTTCTTCTTAGGTCCTCAATCTTTTGGGCCGAGTATATTCCAGAGATTGAATTAACTGAGATTGTTTCGCCATCAACTTCTATTAGTTTGTTTTCTTTGGCTGTTAAAATTAATTGAGATATTTTTTCTGCTTGAATATCATCAATCCATATTTCAATTCCTTCTCTTGTTAAAAGACATTTTGTTTTGTTTGTTATTTCCTGATTCATATTTTTATAATCTTACTTCCTTTAATTTCTCTATTTCTATGATTTATTATTAACGCCATTTTATCTCTTAATTGAGTTGGTGTTGTGATTGTCGGAAAGTATTGCTCTCCTTGATGCTCTTTGATGTATAAAATCATCGTCTCCAATTTATCTAATGGATAATGATTGACTAAAAACTCAGCATCTGCTCTGAGTGTTTTGTTCTGGAACTTTATGTTAGGATTTAGGTTTTCATAGAATAATTTTAGAAGTTCCTGAACATCATTGCGAGGTTTATCCTCGCTATTATTGTTTATATTATTATTATTATTATTATTATTTATATTATTATTATTATAATATTTTATTATATTATTATCTTTAACTTTTCTTAAACCCCCCTTTAATTTTTCTTTAACCCCCCCTTTAACTTTTCTTAATACCCCTTTTAATTTTATTTTTCTCTTATAATTCTTTTCAATTTCACTTTCTATTAGTCCTATTTCAACCAACTCTTTAATAATTAAGGATACTCTTGTACTTGTTATTCCAAGTAATTCTCCCAAGTAATCATTACTCGCCCAGCAATAACCTTTTTCATTACATAAAGAACCGATAATCCCATACAGTATTTTCGTAGTGCTTGATATTTCTTTATTAAGCATTACCTCTGTTGGAATTACTGACCAAGTGCTGAATTTTTTTTCCATATTTTTAATCTGAGTTATTATGATTATGTTCTTATTATATGTTTCTTATTACTTTTTGTCAAATAAAATATACTATGACACTATTATAGAGTATCTTTCCTTTTTGTCAAATAAAAGCAGGATAGAATTATTCTATCCTGTTTTTTTGTTCGGCTTGTTAGCCATTTTGGGCTGTTCTATGCCAAGTTCTTTACAGAAATCAGAAAGCTTCTTTTGCTTTCCGTCCCACCAGATAAAGGTGGTCTGTTCACTTTCTTCTTTTGCCACTCTTATCATCTCCTCTAATCGCGTCTGCTAATGTCTCAATGTAGATTTCTGGGAATAGTTGAAGTATCCCATTTTCCTTTTCTCTTATCTTTTCGTGAATCATCCTATGACAATCAAGGCATAAGTAAATCACTTTGTTGTTCTCTTCTCCATATCCCCATACCGTACGAGGAAACTTATGATGTCTGTTACACCATTTAACTTCCTTACAGATAGGGCAAAATGCCTTCTTCATTTTAATCACCTCCGATGATTAGCTTGCTTTCTGCTTTCTATACCTTGTCAATGAACCAATAAAAAGAACCATAAAAAAAACAAGGCAACCTAAAAAGCGATTACCTTGTTTTTGCTATGAGTTTCTTTTATCATTGAATATAATTATATCAACTCAATTATTTTTGTCAAATGATGTAATAATTCTTGACTTTTTGCGTCTAATATAGTGAAGTAGTGAAACTAAAAACTATTTTTGTGCCAACTTATGTCCCGGTGAGGGTGGTTGGCTTTTTTATTTAGGCAATATTTCTTTGAAAATCTCCTTTCTGATGTCTTTTGGCAGAGATGATAGGTCTATTGTCAGTCCATACACCATTTTTTCTTTGTATTTATCCGCCTTAGAGTCGTTTTCTTCTTCTTTTCGTATATTTACTCATTTCTTCTTTTTCATCGCCTCAAATCGTTAATTTTTGCCTTCCGACATTGTGTCTCTGATGTATTTATCCATCGCCAGTAATGCTCCTGTAATTCCACCGAATATACCTGCTAATGATAATGCTCCAATCCAAGTGCTGAGGTCTGACCAATCGTTCATTGAATTAGGAGCGATAACTACCATCGCTGATATTGCCCCTGAGACAAAACCTCTTATAAATCTTAGTAATGCTGATTTTATTTTTTGTGTCATATTTTTTATTTACTTATTATTACGATTTAGAACTTCACGGGTTAGTGGACCTACATAACCCGAGATGGGTGAAATACCATTAACACGCTGATATTTTTTAACTGCTTCTAATGTTAAGCTTCCAAAATATCCTGTTGGCTCTCTAATTGATAGGTATCCTTGCGAGATTAAAACTTTCTGTAACTCTGATACTGCTGGACTTCTCATACCAAAACATAGGTCATAATCAAACCTGTATTTTACCTTTATCATCTCTTTGTTATTATTATTAGGTAAATCTTCAAAATACCAGCTTGCTGTTACTCTGTTATTTATAAACCAATCCTCTGTTATATATCTCTGAGTTATATTTCTAAATCCCCAACTTTCATCAATTACAATTGCCCTCTTTCCGTTTTTGATAGTAAAGTCAATTCCAGCAACTCCGTGATGACAAGATAATTTTGAATTGGGATTGATTACTGGAACTTCTAAATCCCACTCGTTATAATCAAATCTGAAGCCAAGTAGCACTCCCTTGCCTTGATTGATAATAGACGCAATAATGTCTATATCAAAAGGTGTTGCGATATAATTTCCACCTGCTAAAATGTTCCCTGTCATTTCTGTAAATGTTGTTCTGTCATCTGCTTTGTTCATTTCATTTTCGTTCATTCCATTTGAGGGCATAAGATATTCAAGTGTTATTCCCCTCTCGTGTCCAATTTTCATTCCTTCTCTGTAATTCATTCCACCTCCTTTATTGGTTCGCCTTGTATATAAATCTCTTGCTGATAAAGGAAAATACCTGCCTTCTTCAAGGTAGTTTTCAATAGCAAGTATTTTTGCTACGGCGTTTGCTACGCAGCTAAGTGACTGGTCTTGGTCTTTAACTTCAAATTGCCTTATTCCTTTTTTCTCTATCCAATTGACAGGAGCAAACATTCCAACTTCTTCAAGTCGGTAGTCTCGTTCATCTATTGGGTCTATTATTGCTCCATTGTATGTTTTCATACTACTCTTTATAAAGTATATTATTTAGTTTATTATTACCTGTTCCAGCATCAGTGATAACTGGCGTGCTATCACCACCACCAATAACGATGTTATGATTAACTTGGCATCTGTTAGCATTGCTAGTTATTTCAATCGTCATAGTAAAACCACTACCAGTATTTTGCCATTTATTATTACAGAAAATTACATATGGAGCATCAAGGCTTATTTTACTTCCCATATCAAAATAATTGTTACATATAATATTATTATTAGTGCAACTAATTAAAGGTCTCGCATAATAACTGCAACGCACTCTATTGTCTATAAATCTAGTATTATAGAGTAGAAGCATCCAACCAGTGCCAGGATCCTTTCCATCATTATCAAAGTAGTTTCCAATAAAATTACCACTGTTCAAATAGCATCTTCTTGCTTTAACTTCGCATCCAATCATTTTTCCAGATTCATAAAAAGTGACAGAAATTACATCTCCTTCTATCAAACAACCTTGAATTAATCCATAGCCATAATCAATCACAGGCATATATGTATTGTTAGTTTTCTGTGATATGATTCTACAACCAAGTATTACTGACCCCATACCAAGGTCGCTTATTAAACTATTCCATTGAGCTATTTTGGAAGTGCCGTCAAATAAAGAATTATATGCCTTAATTTCTGCATAATTACCATAGATGAAACGTCCTTTAGTATCAAAAAAATTACAATTATTAATTATAATTCCTTTGGCTTGATTTTTTGAGATATAAATTATGCTCTCGGTATCTGGTGTTACATCTGTAAGATGTCCCTTAATAGTAAGATTCTTCAAAGAAACATTATCAGCATTAATATCAATGGCTTTTGAATCAGGGCCATTCACAGAACTTGTAATTATAACTCCTTCTTTGCTCTCTCCTACAATAAGCGTATTATTCTGTGTTATAGTTATAGACAACTCAGTATAATTGCCGTTTTTAACAAAGATTTTTTTCTTGCCATCAGTCAAAGCTCCTCCAATCGTTGAGTATTCATTACCAGATGGTGAAACTATCGCATCGTATCCAGCCCATAATTCTTCAAAGTTTTCATTTATCTCTTCTGCTAGAATAGGGTCTCCAGCAGAAAATACATTTTTAGGTATTGCCATATTTATATTTTTTAACTTTCTTCTTCATTTGTTATCATAAAGGACGACCTGACTAATAAAGCATCTAAGTCTCCTTTCTCCCAGTTAACTGCGGCTCTATTCCATAATACACTATTATCAATAAGGTATCCAAACTCCTTAAATGTTCCAGTAACTTCTGCCTGACTAAAATACGCATCAACATATATCATATTATCCTGTGCCGTTACTGATATAACATTATTTCTATAAACTTCAGTTTCAATTTCTAAATCTGTAACTGCTGGTGGAGTTTCTCCTGTTCCTAAAACTGCCTTATCAATCATCAATTCTCCTGAATATTCTCCTGCCATTTTCTTCCACATAGTCTCAATTCCTTTATAGGTCACTATGTTCTCAACTGTATCAATCTTAATAACTTTATCGCCTCTTATAAAGAACGCTGTATGTATTCCTTTTACTCTTATTTTGTTTTTTGTTTTTTTATTCATATTATTGCCATTTAGCTGTATTAAAAATGCTTTTTACTTTCTGGTCATCAGTTCCTGTCGGGAAATATGGAGCATAAACAAATATCGGCTCTACATTATTATCACATATATCTTCATATATTCCAAGTTTCTCAGTTGGTATTACTTCTGGCTCTTGTATTTCATTAATTTCTTTTATCCCTAGTTGTTCTGTAATGAATAATGGCCTAACTAATACTTCATCAATCGTCTCTTTAATAATTCTATTACCGATGCGTAATTGTCTAATTAAAAAATCAATTATTCCAAGCGTTCTTAATGTTGCTAAACTGACATCGTAATACATTTTTGTTTTGCTCTCGTATGTTAGATAGACACTTTGTATTAGAAAGTCCTCGTCTACTCCTAAACTATCGCTGTTAA
>JAGPKW010000045.1 GCA_018053685.1 Patescibacteria group bacterium | reverse complement strand
TATCTTTTATTTAAAATATATATCTTCTATGTTATATAGATATATTGCAGGGATATTGCTACATTTTATTGGTTTATTATCTAATAAACCAATAATAATATAAGGGTTTTCTATAAGTATTCCTTTAATATAGCACATAGATGATACATTAGATGAATTAACTTTATCAATTATAATAGCATAAATAGAATCAGGAATGCAAATTTGTATATTCGTTCCGTTTCTTATATCACGTAGATTAAAATTATTTGCGTTAATGTATCCTTTTACTTTTACTTCTTTATTAAGCCATTTTGTAGCATCTTCGCAAATTCCTTTTTGATTTACATATCTCCATAAATCAGACACTGTTATATAATCTTCATTTAGTTTCAGTTCCTCCTTTGAACAACTTTGAGATAAAGTAAAAATGCTCAAAATAACTATAAATAATACGCTTTTAATTTTCATCTTTTTCATAAAATTTAATTTTAACACCTATTCCAAGATTTATTAAATGAATATTTCTGTAATAATTCAATTGTGTAAAATTTTCATCTTTTTTTAAATACATATAATCATAAGAAACCACAAAATATGGAGCTAATATTTTTTTTGTATTATAATTAATCTTTAATTCTAATAATCCATTTATTCCATATTGATAGTCAGTAAAATCATATTTTTTACTATTCATATATATAATTGAGTACCCTATACCAATTTTTGGCTCCACAGTAACTCTTTTATCGGTAACAGGGCTATATGATACACTTATTCTTGGTTTTATAAAAAAAGTTTTTGTATCAAGCTCTTTCGTGTTTAATTTAGAGTAAGTCATATTTAAAGAACCACCAATAAAAAATTTATTCTTTCTTATATTATAGCCCGTCCCTATATCAAAAAGATATCTATTAAAAATAGATTCTTCTATTATTGGTTTACTTATTTCTATGTTAATATTGCTTTTTTCCTGAGCAAACATTTTATTACAACAAAATATTATAAAAAACGCTAGTCCAATTTTAAATATTTTTTTCATATAACCTAACCTCCTTTATTTATTTTTTTACTTACTTTCATAATTTATATTTTTAAACATTATGTTTTTTATAAAAGGATAATAATAATTACCCCCTGCACCTATACCCCATGCTACTTTTTTGCTATCAGGTACCTGTGCATAAGAAACAATTTGAATAAATACCGTAATAATTATTAAAAAAAACACTTTATTTTTCATAACCATTATTTTCTATTTAGAGAAACTTAAGATGTTTATAATACAAAATAATAAAATAATTATTTTTTTGATTTAATTATTAAAAAACTAGACGATCGCCTCATATTTTTATTTTTATGTGTTTTATATTCATATTTGGAAAATATATAAGCAATATTATATAATTTTTTTGATATACAAAAATTATTTATGCCTTGTATCTTTTTTATTATCTTTGTTTTTGAAAGCTTTTATTACTGTACCAAAAAATTTTATTACCAGCTGTACAATAATAACATTGTCATTCCTCATTCCACTGAACTTCTCTCAGAATGACATTACTTTTCATTTTTACCAAAGTTATAGCGAAGTCCAAGGTTAAAAGAATTAAAACACGTTTGGTAGTCTCGTGAATTTGTGCCAATAAATTTATTGTAAAACAAAAAAACCCAAGTTAAATCAGAATTAAATAAAAGTTCAAATTTATCGTTCAAACTATAATTTATTGACGCAGATGTTTTAACAGGAATGCCATAAAAATTATTTTCAAAAGGATAAATTTCATATAAACATTTAGAATGAATTAATTCTAACCCGCTTCCTACTGATAATCTAATATCAAATTTTTTCCATTCGACTAATATTGCATTGAAGTTTAGTGTGGTTGTCCAAAGAGTAGCTCTGTTATTAGTTTTTTCGTTAAACATTCTTGCATAATTTTCATTGACTGAAAACATAATCCGATTACTTAACTTATAATATATTACAAAATTCAAATTTTCTTTTCCTTGAAAATAATAAAAATATTTACGACTAGAGCTCCGCTTTCCCTCAAATAAGTCAATTGCTTTTGTTGAAAAGATGCCACCATTTAATTCAATACTTATTTTATCTGATAAAGAATTATTCTGAGCAAAAACACTTGTTGATACTAATATCAAGCATATAATTAAAATATATTTTTTCATAATATGAATTATTTGTTTGATTTTCTAATCGTTTTATATATAAATATTTTTTTAAACATGTTCTTTTTTTTATTTGGTTATATAAATACTATCTGTTGTAGCAACAAATTCATTGTTATAAATATCTGTAATTTTTACAGTAAAAGAATAATAATCTGAACTATCAGGTGGACATGAACCTGAGAAACATGATAAAGATAAAGACATTGGAGAATAGCCTAACTCTTCTCCCACAAATCCATCTAATAGGGAATATGTATTACTTTTATAATCATATATACCAAAGTAACATTTATAAGAAGGATTATTGCAATAAGCTTTTATATCTTTAATAACATTAATAAAATACGGTGCTTCAACTACTGTTGGATCTATCCCAAGTAATTCACTATGTCCAACATCTTCTCCTACTAATAAACCTTTAAAGTATAATTTTATTTCAACATCAGAATATTTACAAGTATCATTGGGAAAAATTTTTGCTTCCATATCTGTTAGTATATATTTGTTTATAACATAGGTAGGTGTACCAAAACCTACATCAATAATAACATCTTTTTCACAAGATTGTAAAAGGACACCGCCAAGTACAATAATCATTAAGTTAAAAATTAATTTTCTCATACATATGAATTATTTTATTGATTTTCTAATTGTTTAATTCTTTTATCCTGCTCAATAACATAAAGCGTTAGCTCTTCTACTTTTTTTAGTAGTGCGGCATTCATCTCATACACATCCATACCATCTTTTGAGATTTCGTCTTGGGTGGGGATATCAGGTAGATGTTTGTTTTTCATAATTTTATATTTAGTTCTGTATTAAATCATATACGGTTCGTACATTCATTACTCTGATTTTTTATTAAAATTATAAATTATGCCCAATTGTCCACCTAAAGAATAATTGTATTGCTGGATAGGTGCATCTTCAATAGGTGTAAGTGAATATCTAAATATTGGTTCTAATCTTATGCTCCATTTATTATTAAAATCATAACCTGTAAAAACACTACCCATTACATTGAATGCAGTTTTATATGGATCAAGATAATTAATATCACTTATAATTATCTCTTTAACACCATCGTTATATTCCACTCTAGATTTAAGCCTTGCATTAATATAGAAATCTAACATACATCCTATACTTGCTCCTATGTAAAATTTTTTATTTTTATAATAGAAATTTAGTTTTAATGGTAAACAAATATAATTATACTCATATTTACCAGTTGAATAGCCCATAATAGAGTCATAAAACATTATTGGAACATCTTTAAGCTTGTGAGTTTGTTGATATAATTGAGATCCAGATTCTATCTCTAACCAGGGGGTAACATTAAAAAATATTTGCAAACCTGTATTGAAGCCAAAGGCCGGTTTCTCATAAAACTCTCTTGCCTCTACTATATTTATCATACTATCATCGTACTCTAAATGTCTATAGCTGTAGTTTGGTGAAAAGAAAAAACCCAGAGAGACTAATCCATTAGTTTTTTCAGTATTTTGACAATAAATGCCAACATTGGCTAATAATAAAATTAAAAATAATAAACGCTTCATAATTATGATTTTTTGAATAGAAATTCTATTAATTACATTTTTATAAATTTTATTTTGTAAAATCCTAAAGGAGTTTCAAAAACGCAAAAATAAGTACCTGGAGCTAAATCTACAACATCTATGTTTATATTATGTAATCCTTCATCAAATTTTTGATTAAATATTTCTTTTATAATATTCCCTGATAAATTAGTTAAATACAAATGTATGTTAATGGGTTCACATAAATTAAATGATATATTAGCAATATCAAAAGTAGGATTTGGAACTAAATTGAATTTCAAATTATTTGAAATTGTATTGAATTTTAATGAATCAATATTATGATTAAAAAAGCTATCTATTTCAGATTTATTATTTGAACATTTTACATTGATTGTTTTTGTTTTATACACACTATTGTCACAATTAGAAAATTTAAATCCAATATTTCTTTTTCTATTACACTTATGATAAAGAAAACAATTTATATCGCTATAGTCACAGCTTCCATCCCAAACGCAAAAATGATTTGACCTTATAGGTATATTTTTTCTGATATAATATTGATCATAAGGCCAATTATAATCAGAAACATAGATATCATATTTAGTCGCACCAGTTACTTCAATACATAGTTTATCATTTACTCCATCACCATCAGGTGAAAATTCATCAGGAATATTAATTATAATGATATCTTCACCTTCAGAATTTGTCATTTGGTTACAATCTTGAATCTCTGCTGTAAAGTTAGCACCTGCCTCTACTGTGAACCCTGGTAATAAATCTATAGATTCGCCAGCTTTAAAAGTAACATTTTGATTTGATGTAATAATAACATCACCATTTATATCAGGTATTCCAATATTATTACCTGCTTTAATAAAATTTTCAACATGAGTTTTAGTCGGTAATTTATTTGTTGCCTCATATAATTTATATGGAATACAACATTTAAAATTTCTTTTTAATTGCCATACCTTAATATAATCAATTTCCATTATACATGGAAAATGAGTAGATTCATCAGGTTGACCTTCTCCAGATACTATTTGAAGAGACGATATTAAGTTCATAATTTCACATGGATAAGATATAAGCTCATTATAATAACCAGAAGGAACATTATTTCCACATTCAAATACTTTACCATCTGTAGTCGAAAAGTGATATAAAGTTCTTATTATTTCATTATCGATCATCCAAATGATTTTATCATATAAAAAAATGCATGTATAAGTATGCCATTGTGAAAGATCAATATTTGATTTATGAAATCTACATTCATTTTTTTCCTCATAAGAATAATGTATTATACCATATTGGTATTCAAAATTACCTTTATTATCAAAAATGTCAATTTCATTGTGAACATTACCACCATATAACCAAAATGTTGGCCATAATCCATTACCTTGGGGAAATTTACAACGAATCTCAAATTTACCATAAAAAAATTGAAATTTAGAGTATATCATTCCAGATGTATATTTAAAATACTTGGGCGATGTATAGAAATTACCATTATTATCCCATTGCCAAGATTCATAATAACCTGGTTCTCTTTTAGCAATAAGTTTTAATATACCATTTTCTATTTTTACATTATCATTTAAAAAATACACATCAGGACATTCATTAAGCTCATGTCCCCAAGGGAAATGTTGGAGCCATATATTAGTATCTAATATATTATCGTTAAAATAATCTTCTAAAACTAAAATGAATGTATCAGAGTATTTAAAACAATTTTGATTATTAAATATATCATTATTTAATGGTATTGTGGCTCTTTCACAATTTTTTTTGTCTAAATAAGCTTTGAAAGTTGTAAATTGATTAGTATCAATTTCTTGTGACCAAGAAAAAATTGAAATATTAAAATAAATTAAAAATAACATAGCACGTTTCATAATTATTTTTTTCATTTTTTATAAAAATTATTATTGAATTTATAGGATATCCCTAATTGAAATGTCATATTATATAACTTAGATTCATCTATCATATTTACTAAACCCATAGAATAATTATTTACCAAAAACATTGTCCAATTTTTATTTAAATCTATCATTATATTATAGCCAAGTCTAAAGCCAAAATTAAAATTAGATTTATCTTTGACAGGGCTATCATTTATATTATATGTTTCTATAATCGGTATATTAATGATGTTACCAGCAGTATCTACTACTTGTTTCCAATCAGATTCTTTCACTATACCTACTGCTTTAGAGTAAACCAAAAAACCTACATATGGGCTAATATTAAGTGAAATTTTTACTCTATCATCATTGACTAAATAAATACCAAATAAAGGGTAAAAATTCATAAAATTAAGATTATACTTTATATGTTGCTCATCATATGTAGAAACAGTGAAATATAATGTATATGATTTTATACTAATATTCTGATTTTCTAATTCAAAACCTAAAAAAGTATTTTTATTAGTATTTTCAATATAAAATAATGAAAAGTCATAATTAATGTATGGCATGTAATAATATTCATCATGATAATCAGAGAAACTATAAAAATTAGAATTATTTATACCTAAATTAATCCCAAAGTATGAATGATTGCCAGTGTCTGATTTGTTGTGATTTTTTTGTACATATAAATTAGAAATTGATTTTTGATATGCTTCTTCTTTTGTAATAATTTGAGAAAATGAATTTAAACTTATAAGAATTAAAATTAATAGAAAAATATATTTTTTCATATAATACCCTTTATTTATCTTTTTCTATTTTATCTATCCTTTTCTCTAACTCAATAACATAAAGCGTTAGCTCTTCTACCTTTTTTAATAGTGCAGCATTCATCTCATACACATCCATACCATCTTTTGAGATTTCGTCTTGGGTAGGGATATTGGGTAGATGTTTGTTTTGTGATATATATTGCTCTAATTCTTTTAATGGCATTAACTTATAGTTTGATTCAAAGACATTATCTGGCCAAGGATTCATAGGATTTGACCTCACCTTTACAGCTTTTGCATATAATGTATTATTTACATTCACTAAACCATTACCCCATACCACAAAGGCTTCATTACCATTTTGCAATACAGTAAATGCTTTACAATGATTAGTATAATCCCCAGATAAATTTATTATCGAAGCATATGCATAATCACCAGTTGTATGATAATTAATATCTAATCTCGCTGATGGGCTACCTGTACCTATGC
>JAGPKW010000044.1 GCA_018053685.1 Patescibacteria group bacterium | reverse complement strand
TATTTGATAATTATTCAATAGTAATTGTAGGAATAGTATATTTAGCTGTTTTTGCTGCTTTTATGATGTATTTATCTGTTAGATTATTTAATACAGATAAAGTATTAACAGCTAAATCACCTTTTGGAAAGTTAAAATTGTTTAAGAGTTAAGAAAAACTCCGCGTGTTACAAAGCGTGCGAATTTATTATATAAAATCTTTTGTTAATAAGGAAGATGTTGTTAGTAGCAATTATAGAAAGTGATCCTTTAATATAGAGATAAGTATTTAAGTGTAGAGGTAGAGGAAGGTCTTATATACTAGGCTATTAGTATTCGTATAATCTTTATAATATCTGTTTTCAGATAATTACCTTATTAATAATGATGGTATTTACATCAGGATCAACAGAATGTATTAGATCCTTAATAGCATCTTTATGTTTTTCAAGCTCCTCTAAAGGAATATCTTCTACTTCTGGAAAGGGTTCTCCTGGTTGTACAAGCTTTGGATAATAGTCAGCAACTTGAAATTCTACTGTATTCTTTTCTTTTCTCATTAATAATAAAGACCAAGGTTCTAAAAATTGGTCTGTATTGTATTTTGCATTGAACTCTCTTTTGAAAGTTTCTTCATCCATAGAGATAATTAAAATAAATTATATAAATTCTTTAACATAATATAACATATGAAAGTAAAAAAGTTTAAGTATCCTTCACAAAAGGAGATTAAAGAAGTACTAGAATCATAAAAGAGATTAAAGGAATACTATGAAGCAAGGAAAAGTGATGAAAAAGGAAATATTTATAATTTAATAGCTATATGAATTTTCTTAAGAAAGAGGGTTGAGATTTTAGTAGGAATGGAGAAGAAGTCTTGCTTGAGAGATTAAGGAATAAAAATACAGAAAACCATATTTTATTACTGCAAAAGGAGATGTTGTCTTTTTATAAACAGAAAGTAGTTATTCAGCTTTTTCTTTCTCATGCTCTTTCAATAAAACAACCCTATTGCAAGTTATTTTGTATGTATTTCTATCTTTGTGTACTTCTGAAATAGTTCCCTTTAGTTTAATCAAGGAATTAGTTTTTAAATGAACATTTACTCCGAATAGATTTGCATCTGATAGGGTTATTGTAAGAGGAAGCCCTTGCCTAGGAATGATTTTAGGTTTTACTATTGTAAAAGCAAAACTCTTAGGAGGTTCATTGTCCAAAAGCATACTCTTTAATATTCTAATGTTTTCAACATCTTCAGCTGTTATTTTTTCAGGGAAAGGCAGTTCTTCTTTTATGGAATCTTGAAGGCGGTATAGAGTCTTATAGAAGTTGAGATTTTCTTCACTAACAAATTTATATCCTGGTTGATATGTTCCAATTAATATTTTGAATCCCTTGGTATTTAAATATAATTCAATTTGGTTATCTTCGGATGTATAATTAAAAAGCTGAAATATCCTGAAAGATTCCTTTATCGTTTGAATATTTTCAACTAAAAGACGGATATTTATAGTCAACATTCTGGCTTCTACCTCTATATTCCCAGAGAGATTTAATAGTTGTGTGTTATGTTCTGGTGTTGAAATGATAATGTTTCCTTCTCCATTAACCCATGTTTCAACATTGATAGCAATTTCTTCTTTTGTCTCTTTGTTATGTAAAAAAAGTTGCCTTTGCTGTTTAATTGGATTAACAATAATTTTTGTAGGTTTAAGATTGTGCTTGAGATTAGGATAATCTTCAAGCGTCTTATGTGCAGTCTTTATTTGTAAAGAAGAAATATATTTAGGATTCAGTTCTGAAAGACAAGAAGGATCTTTTTGGATGTTTCCTAATATCTTAATATTTTTTTTATCTTTTTCGGGAACTTGGAATTGAATATCTATCTCTGGTTCATCTCCGGGTTTAAAACTTTTATTTGGATACAGATTAGATGTGATTCCAGAACTTGTAGTGATTCTCATCATCGGGGTAGAGGATTTTTTAGTAGGTGTAAGAGAAAATCCTGGAATATTTATTAAATTCTTTGCATAAGTATCCAATTTTTGAAGTGCTAGATCAAAATTTGTTTTTGCAATTTGTCGTAGATATTGTAATTCATTTCTTTCTTGTATATGTAGTTTTGAATTTGAGACTGCAGCAAGAAAATCCTGGTATGTTTCTGGTAATGAATTTTTAGGATTTATATATAATGTTAAGGTTTTTTGCTTTTTTCTTTTAGCTTTTAAAAAGAGCTCAGTAGTTAAAGGGTCTATTTGAAGATCTAACCAGTAACATTTTTTATTTTTTGTATCTGAAACGATTAAGAAAGCAGGATTAGTCAGTTTCTCTAAGAAAAGTTCCATATGTTCCATTTTCATTCTTTGTATGAATACCCCTTCTTTTGTAAATTTCAAATTCTCCTGACCTTTAATTTGTATATATGGAGTTTCTCCCGTAAATTCTTCATTTTTAAAGATTTGAAGAAGACCATCAATACCATAATCATGAGCTCTAACTTCTTCTAAGGTAATATCTAGTCTTTCATTGTTTGGTAAAGAATCTCTAAATATGTTTTCTGCTTCCGTTCCGATTCTATTTTGTTTATTTCGCCTTGTAGACATTATTTCTCAATTATAGCTTATTTATTTCCATCTTAATTAACTCCTTTATCTGCCCAGCCAGAAAGAGTCTTTCTACTTCTAGGTCTTCTCTATTGTATATTTTTAAATCTTTTTCATTATTTCCTATCCGAGCTTTTCCTGTATGAACTAAAGCATTTCTCAATTTATAAATTTCAGTAATTCTCTCTTGGATTCCTGTCATTAAAGAAACTTTTGATCCTAATAATACACCGCATATTTCTGAAATCGCTCGTCCATGTAGATTCCCATTGGTGTTTCTAATTAATGATTCTAAAGAGGTTATTAAATTAATGATCCCCTTCTTAGGATTTGCAGAGGATATCCCGTATAAGTACCATATAACTGCATTTCCTATCTTAGTAGTAAAATTTTTGATTAAATCATCATCTTGACCAGATGCTACAAAAAAATTTTGAATAGGGACAAAAATATCCTCTTTAAGATTACCTAAAAGTTTTGTTTCTCCAATGATGTTTTCATATCTTGTTATGGAAGAATTAAATTGTTTTTTAGATAGAAAAGATAAGATATCCGTCTCCATGTCAAAAGCTACGATTGTATTATTTTTGTAAGTTGTAAAAATGACTGCATTATCATCTATATTAGTTTTAGTATAAACATCTTCTAAAATATTAAAAATGTCTAACAATCCTATGAGAATTTGTATTTCCATTATAGAAGACTCTATTGTTTCTGTTGGTCTATAACTATGTTGAGAGACATAGCCCTTTATTTGCCCTGTAATTGTAATGACTTCTCCTGGTTGAGTTGTAATTTTCTTTGGAAGGAAGGAACTAGATCCTCCTAAGAAGTTTAGATAATAATCGTGAACTTTAAGATCAAGTCTTTTTAAATCTAGACTTTTAGAAATTTTTATATCGTTGATACCTTCCCAATTATTAAAATTTGTAAGAGGAAAGTAAAATTTATAACTAAAAGGTTTCCTCTTGATCAAATTGGTTATAGTTTGGCTAAGTGCATCAACATCTTTGAATTGTTTAAAAGTTGAAATTTCTTCAAAAATCTCTTTTTTACTAAAGGTTTCCTTCTCTAATTTTGTTTCTATATAATCAGCAATTAAGTGTTTAATAATGCCAGGATTATTAATATCTTCAGCAAACCAAGGATTTAGAATGGACGCATCTGCGGAGATTTTTTTGAGTAGAGGATCTTTTGGGGATATACTGCTCATGAAAACTTTTCTTGAGTATATTTTTCCTTTAGCTAAATATTGACTAATAAGATTAAGAAGCTCTGCTTCTGCTTCTTCTTTAGTTTTGTGTTGCTCCATGACGTATTATACCATTAAGGGCTTTAAATATTGTGAGATTAATTTTATAATGAGCTACCTAAACCTATTAAGGCATGGTATTGAAAATTAAACCCCGGTTAGTGTAATAGACAGTTCTCCGTCTTACAATCACTAACCGGGTTACTGAGGGAAACCTTAGTAGGAGATATAGTGATATACTCCTGTAAGCAGGGGACCATTTGTTCCACCTCTTAGAATATATATATAACTTGGTTAGGAGTTGTAATGTTAGATATAATCCAAAATTCAAATGTATGGTTCACATTGGGTTTTCTTTATCTCGGAATATTTTTTTATTTAATTGGTTTAGCAAGGCATCAAAATAATATCATTTCTGGTATTGGAATCTTAATTGTAGTTTCAGGTTTCATCTTTGGAGTTTTAAAAATATCTCTAGGTGCAAGTATCATAATTTTAATATTTGCATATGTTACTAGAACAATAATTCCAGGATATTTAGGATATCTATACTGGAAATTAAGGTATAAACCTAAATTTCTAACTAACCTTCGTTTTCAATTTTTAGTATCAGATCAGGATGAGCGACCTCAAACTACACCTACATTTATGAATGCAGTTATAGATCTTGCTGTAAAGAATGGTCTAGGAGAAAAGTTCATTTTGCAGAGATATGTAGAGGAAGTTTTTGAGAGTGAATCAAAATATGTAGTGGAAGAAGTTTTAGGAAATTACAATATATTTTCATACTATGTTAACTTAAGAGAGAAGTATAAAAAAGAAACAGCTATTAATATAATGAGAAAAGAGTTAGGAATTATTCCTTTGAACAGAATAGAGCAAGAATTAAAAATGGATGAGTTTCAACAAACTATTAGAGAGTGGGAGAAAAAGAGTAAAAATCAAAAAAACAATTAAATTAAAGACGACCTATTAATATGCAGAAATATATACTTTGGAAAGATATAGAGGATCAATTATCTGAAGAATGGAAGAAATCAAAACTCCCAGTAGTTGTAGGACAATCATTAGAAGGAGATATCATTTATAGAGATCTGGTTAAAACTGGTAATATTCTTATATTGGAGCAACAGGTTCAGAAAAATCTGTATTTCTGCAAACTGCAATCAAAAGTCTTACTAAGAAAAACAAACTCAAAGATCTTAAGGTTATTCTTTTAGATCCTAAAATTGCAGAATTTGTAATGACAGAAATAGATAAAGAATATTTATATTCTCGAGTCATAATTAACAGAGAGGATTGTATTAAGACTCTAGAAAAGGTTATAGAAGACAGATCTTTGAAGGAAAGAGAGAGATGTGAACTTGTAATTCTCGCTGATGAGTTCTCCGCGTACTTCACAGTGTGCGAACTTCTTATGAAGAAGAGTTATTAATAGAATAAAGGATTATAAATATAGATATGGTAAGAAAGGTTCTTAAAGACAATAACTAAGACATATGTTGTACAAAGTAGGTGTTCTAATACATCTTTTCCTACGGCGGATATTATTCCTTTCTATGTATCTTGTATGTCTTCGGTCTTATTAAGTTGATGTAATTTTTCCAACAATGGTTTATCTCTTCCGATTACAAATCTTAAGGCAGTATTAAAAAAATCCCTATTTATATTTCGCATATCTTCTTTTCCAAGGCTTAGATATTGAATATTCTTATGAGGAATTTCAGTGCTTTTCATGCAAAGAAGAAGTTTACTGCTTAGAGGAAGGAAGAAAGATACTCCAGGTGTCAAGAACCCTAGACCATGAAAGCTATTAGGGCTGTAATTTTTAGGGGGCATCATCATTACTGGATTGTCAGAAGTTATAAAACTACATTCATGATGAGCTTTAAACACAGCCCAATCATACATATTGAATGCTGGTTGTAACTTGGGAGCCATTTCTACCATCATGCGTAATGATTCTTCTCTAGGAGGCACTATGTCATATTCTTCATCTTGTATAAACTTTACGACATTTTTTGCTTGAGAAGGATCTTGCCCAATTTCCTTTAATGTTCTCTTAACTGTTTCTTCGTTTTGAGTCATTTTGAAAATTTCCTTTGTTGTCTTATTCATCATCTGTTCATAGTCTTTCTGAAATTTCGGGGTTCTGGTATATAGGAATGCCAAGCACGTGCTCATATCAAATTTCTCTTGTGAAGTAAGCTGGGCTTTTGTTTTAAACTTATTGAATATTGTAATAAATAATCCGTCTATATCAGCGAGCGCCTTTTCTATTTGTGTGTCAAAAGTCCCATCTTCTAGCTTTATTGAATAATAATTTTTGATAACGCCAGTATTATGTGGAGATTGTTTATTGAAGGTATTATTTTCTTTGTCACAGACCCAAACCATCCCTAACTCATTTGTAAAATTCTCTAGGTAACTTTGTGGTAAATAGTGATGTCTTTTTGGTGTACTCATATAAAAAAAGTATATCATAATAATTGGAAACGATGAAAATACTAGAACTCTTTTTGTGAACTTCCTTTTTAGAATTGTTTTGTAAATGTAGAATAAAAGGAATAGATATGATTTTTGAAGTGTTTTATATCATTTCATGATTTAGGAAAGATTTTGTCATAGGATAGATATTTGTAATCAATAGTTTGCTATATAATATAGGATGGATCTTAATAAAAAAATGAAATAAAGGAAAAACTACCAAGTATGATGTTTAATTCCCTTGATGCTATTAAAACTATAGGAAAGAGGTTTGACACTGTCTCTTAAGATAATAAACGTATGATTGTGAAGACACTTTGCACGAACTTTAGATGGGATGGAATGAAACTAAGCTGGGATTGGAAAAAGCCCTACAATATACTTACTGATTCTAAAGAAGAAAGAAATTGGCTCCGCGACCAGGACTCGAACCTGGAACCAAACGGTTAACAGCCGTTCGCTCTACCTATTGAGCTATCGCGGAATACACTTCATATTATATATCCCTTCCTTTAATATATGCAAACCATATATTTATATTAATAAACACTAAACTTATGGATTTTATGTTTTCTATACAATATTGTAAAGATATTTTA
>JAGPKW010000043.1 GCA_018053685.1 Patescibacteria group bacterium | reverse complement strand
ATTGGGAAATATAAAAGGATTACTTGTTGGTAGACCAAAGGCTTGGGAATTTGATAAGCAAAACTCTGATGAAGAAAAGAAAGAATATAAAAAAGGGCAAAGAGAAACAGTATTAGAAATAGTAAGAGAGTATAATAAAGAGATTCCAATAGTTCAGAATCTTGATTTTGGTCATACTGCTCCCCAAATATGTATGCCATCTAGGGGATATACAAGGATTTCATCTTCAGATAAGAAAATATATTGTAACTTTTAATTATCAGAGTATTTACTATACCGCATAAGGATTTTAGCTTCGAACAGAGGGGCTTTTAAATTTGATCATAATTAAATCAGCACAATAAAGGCTTCTTAAGTATAGTGGGCGGATTCAAGAGGAACCAATGAAGCTTGGCTGAACATATACGTTTGGAACCTATAATGATATAAAATTAGGCAAATTAATAAATATCTAATAACCCTGTGGTATATTAGTAGCCAATGGAAAGAATTAGAGTAAACAATATGTGAATAATAAATAATAATAGGTTAATAGTTACTAATTAGACAGAGAAAGACTGTAAGAGCCATTGATAATACTAACCAGACTAGTCATTTCATCTATAACTATTTCTCTTGATTCTGAATATGCTAGAAGAATGTCTCCTATTTCTGAAATTCTATTAGATCCCCATGCATATTCTTCAAATAATTTAGTCAGATTTTTCTTTGTTATTGAACTTCCTTTCAAGCCATTTAATGATAAGGTTAAAGAATACTCTTCTTTTGAGAATTCTGCCTTTGCCTGACTTTCTGTCATATTCTCAAGCAAATATAGATAATGTCTGTATTGGCTTTCAGTTCTATGTGCATCGTTAAAGTCTCTTTGTGCTGTTAAACGTTGAAGAGTAAGTTCATTATATTCTTTTAAATATGCCGTTAATTTTATTAAAGACTCTCTTAACCTAGGATCAGTAATACTTGAAGCTATCGTTAATAATTCTTGTATCCTGTTATTGCAAGTCTCACATTCCTTGTATTGATGGGTATATTTCCATTCCAGTGCTGCTTCGCATGTCGGAATAAAATATTCGTAGTTATCACTACCACAAAATCTGTATTCTGTTTGTTTATTATCAATTTTTAGCCAGATTTCATGATTGGCATGTAATAATTCCTCTCTTAATTTGTCACAATCTGTGTCAATATTGAATTTCTTGAAACAGCTCTTCTTTTCCAATTCTTTCCATGTTGTTTCCATTTGGTTGTACAGTTCTTGAGTAGTTAAATTGGTACTTCCGTTCACTTTGTATCCAATAGCTTCGTAATCGTTTGCATTCTCTCTATTTAATGGATATCCCATAGTAGAGGTATAATGGTCTATTTCTAATAGATATTTTTCATAAGTTTCTTTAAAATTCTCTTTTGTTTCATAATCAGGATCTTGAAGACGGGCAATTAAGTCTAGAGGATTACCTACGGTGGCGATTATTTGATTTCTAAATATATATACTAATCCTCCTATAGTAGTTAAAAGTACTAAAATGATTATAGGAAGAACAGGTCTTTTCTTGTTTTTACTCTTTTTATTCTTATATCCACATTTGGGACAAATCAGGATATTCTTTTCTAATTCTTTACCACATTGTGAACAAAATCTTTTCATTCAATTATTTTTGACAAATTTAAATCCCAAATCCCATTGATAAGACTGACCTGCTCATTAAATTGATTAATAAATTCTTTTCTAGCCTTATTGTGCTCAGAGCGTTCTAAAAAATATTCTGCGAAAAACATGTTATATTGATAGGGATTAGTTGTACGGATTTCAACAGTTTTAAGTTCTATGTTATTAAAAGTTTTCAAATCTGTCGTTAAGGAAAAGAGCAAATCTGATAGCTCGGATGATTGAACTGTGCCTACAATTCTTAGTAAATCTTCTAATTCTGTTTGACAGATTTTACAATCGTAAGGTGGAAAGAAAAAATCTTTAGAAATTAAGTTAGATATCTTCTCCTCTGTATCTCGTAACTCATTTAACAAAGTATCACAGTTTGAATCTAAATTGATTTTGCTGAAACAATTTATTTCGTCAATGTATTCTATTAGGTTTTCTCTGTCTTTCTTTAATTTTTCTGCAGTTTCTTTATTCTCACTCTCAGAAGTTTGCTGATATCCATAAGTTAAACTATAATATCGTATTTCTACAAGATATCTTTCGTAAACACCTTTATATTCCTGTTTTGCTTTGTAATCTGGATCTTTTATTTGAGCAATGAATTCAAGAGGATTCTCAACAATTGAAATTATTTGATCTCTGAAGGCATATACTATAACTCCAAGAGTGATTAAAATTGCTATTACAATTATTAAAATTGTTAATTTCTTTTTACTTCCTTTCTTCGCATTCTTATATCCACATTTTGGGCATATTAATATATTCTTTTCTAATTCTTTGCCACATTGTGAACAAAATCTTTTCATTTTTATATTTCCTTTCCACAAAATTGACAAAATTTAGATTCACTACTACTAATATTACCACAATTAGAACAAGGTTTTGTTCTATGTAGGTATGCAAACTTATTAATCTCCCAGATTCTTTTTAGGATATATGGGTGACTCCCAAGCATCTCACCAATGTTTCCAAGTTTATTTGATTCTATGTCTTGTAATTGAATAGATAAATTTTCTATATCTACATCCTTTCCACAGGATGGTCCAACAGAGATTTTTATCAATGTCTTTATAGTAGTTTCTTTGTCCTTTGAACAAATAAGGGCACATCTATCTGCTGTATATTCTGCCTTTCTAATCCAGAAACCAAATAGAAGATCTGCGAATGCGAAATACTGACCTAGTGGTGATATTAAAGAAAGAAATTGTGTATGTTTAAATTTTATATGTCCCATCTCGTGAGCTATTATTGTTCTGATCTCTTCCATTTGCAGATTTTCAATTACTCCCGAATTAATCACAATGGCATAGGATCTACCAAAGCCCATTGCATAAGCATTCAACACAGGGTTCTGAGTAACATAAATCCTAGGCATTCTTGGTAAAGATAGTATCTCTGAGCATTCTTTCGCTTCCTTATATATTTGTGAGAACTGTTTTTCAGATATTTGCAAACTATTTCCTAGTTGTTGAACTTGAAGTAGACGAACATATGTGAATCCAATTATTACTGAGCCAATAAGTACAAGAACATTGACTCTGAGAAGTAAGAATAATAACAAGAAGGTTATCATTAATACAAGAAAAAAGGAAAAAGACTCCCCTTTAAATCTTAAAATTGATTTCGCATTTCTTGATAAATTAGCCACTTCTTATATGTTTAGATTAATACGATAATTTTACCCTCTATTTTGTAGTATAACAATACATGATTACAACTTTTCCTTTTATTTTTTTAATGATATATTATTACTATGAGTAGCACTCCATTCTTATCTAAAGAAGTTAAATTCAAAAGAGTAAAGAAAGGTTTTGCTATTGCTTTCCCCTTAACCATAATGATATTTGTAATAGGTAATCGCTATATTAATCTTATTGATGACATATTAAGAGATCACTATGCAGGAGAGAAACAAGAAAAGGTGTTAGGAATCAAAGAAAAAAATACTTCTACTGTTGTTGGAATCGATGAAATGAAACGAAGATTATCTGTCCTTATTCCAGAAAAATATGAAGTGATTGAAGCAAAAGAAAATTTCCCAGGGATTTATGATGATGGGTGTGTCTCACTTTATTCTCTGTACCCAAGAGATTATTCAGTATTGGAGAAAAAATATTATGATTCAGGATATATTCATTATTGTAAAGATATTAATACTGCAACATTAGAAAGTCAGATAGGAGAGGTCCGTTATGATAAAGAAAAAGGATCTTGGTTCTATTATGAGGGTAAAGATTGGCTGTTTGACAGATCTGAAGAAATGAGACTCTATGGTGATAATCTTATTACAATTTCTGAAGTATGGGGGAGCCATCATTCTTGGGATGCATATATTGCAAGGTTAGATAACAGTGATGAGGTAATAATGCTTTTAATTCCACAAGCTACTAGAATTAGATGTGAGGAGTATGATGAGAATGGAGTTGAGATATGGGGAGAGGAATGTGTTAAATTCTTAAATTCATTGAAAATATATGATGCAGGAAATGCTTGGGTTTTTAATGAAGTTTATGATGAGGATTACTGGGATTTGTTAGAAATTTTAAAGAGTATTTAGATGGATTCTATTATCTCTCACCTCTATAATGGAAGAATCTCTTTGAATTACTTTTTCATTATGATTAATACTCCATCTTGTAATTTTTAGTCCTATAAAAGCAGGATCTTCCCAATAGCTGTATATATGGTTTGTTATCTTGCTTATCAATATATACATCTATATCAATTGTAGATCTAAATGTTTCTGTTAGTGATTCATCTTTCCGTCTCATTTGCTATCTAACTAATTCCCCATCAATGAGCAAATTGGCAACTTTCTCATCTCTACTAGAAAAAATGTTTTGTTCTTCAATGACAGTAATAGGGTATCTAAGTTGAGTATTATTAAAGGTATGTAAACTAAGTTCGCCCTTAAAATCTCCATGTTCTCTAATTGTTATTGGGGATATATCTTTTTCTTTGTATACTACATTACTAGTGAGATATATTTGTGAATATGGAATAGTATAATTCTCATCCTTTATATATTTGATTTCTATCTTCTCTTCCTTGTCTATAAAATATGAGAAGGTTTTTGTTTTACTTAAATCAATCTCTGGTAATTCTGTAGTTGAAGTTATTTCCTTTAAATTACTTCTGTCGTATTTTTTACAACATCTGAAATATCTTCTAGCATTTCAATCGTATATTTATCCATAGGATCTTCAGGATTATATGTGCATAGTACATATTGAGAATATTTCTGATATATTCTATGTTCTCATCAATTTCATCTTCTTTTATCTCATCTTGGATGTCTCTTTCTACGATATTTGTCTTATTTGGGGGGAGCTTCTTTGTCCTTAGTTTCTGAGAAATCTTTTGTCCAAATGGCATATATACTTAGTGATAGGGCTAGTGCTACGAGCAAATATGATCGTGTCTTTTTATCTGTATTTTATGTAAATTTTGATTAATCTCCCTAGTATTGATTGTAGTGTAAGAAGGAAAGAGTGAATATTATTGATTCTGATTAAATACTAATTGATGGGATAATCATCATTTTATTTTTTGAGTAGTTTTCTATAGTTTTCTGATAATAGACTTTTTGTTCCAAGTTCACGGTTGTCGTCCCCCTTAATTGAAAGCTGCATTCCAAGTGTATATCCTGTTCTAATCATAGTTATTGATCTTTGTTTTATACTCTCGTCGTCGTAATAATCTAGGTACGCTCCTTGGAGTTCTGAGTCAAATGTAATGGCTTTATACAAGGCAGATTTAACAAAATCAATATCTAGAAAATAGTCTTGAAAACCATAATATGAGAAGTAATTAGATAGGAGCATCCCCTTAAGTGGTTCTATTAGGGGTTGTTCCTCCCAATTTGTTGGAAGTCTTTTTTCAAATTTATACTTTTTTACAACTGTTTTAATTTTTTTATTGTAATTTTGCGGAAGATCATATTTTTTCTCATCCCAAAATATTTCTTCGGCAACTCTTATTGCAAACCCATATAATATTGCTGAATTACAGAGTCTAATTTCTAGGATGTTTTTATGATAGAAATCCCTTGATAAGAAGGGATAAGAAGCTGGATTAAAATAATTGTTTGGTAGAATTGTTTCAGATACCTTAGGAATTAACTCTTTAAGAAGGAATTCTGAATAAACGAGTGACGGGCGTTCCGTAAGTTCCTCTGGAGCATCATAAAGAAAACTTATTTCCTTACTTGTTGGAACTTGGAAAGTTGAACTGCCACAACTAGAGCAATAAAAATCGTTCTCTGGGTCATACTCTCTTCCACAAGATTTACATTTTCTATCTAAATCGTCAGTACTGGTAGAAAAGACTATTCCTCCCTTTGATGTAATTTTCCCCGATTCAAGGGGTGCAGTGTTTCCTGCACTCTTCCCAATTTCTTTTATTTTTTTTCGTTTTTCTCTTTTGAGGCCTTCTGCTCTTCTTTCTTTTTTCTTAGTTACTTTATTAGAAGGGTAGAGAACTTCTTCCATATAGAACGAATCTTTACATACAGGACACTCAATTTTACCTTTATTAATTCTATCTTCAATATCAAACACCAATTCTTCCCAACAAGAAGGGCATAGGCCTTCTACTATTGGGGAGAGATTTTTTAGAAAGTTGTGTTCATCTAGGAGAGTAAAAGAAGTCTCGCATTTTGGACAAACAATATCTTTTTCTCCCTTCTTTTCAGCGGCGTCAAGAATTAATTCTTCGTGGCAGTTAATACAATATATCTCTTTTATTGGTGACAACTTCGTATTTGTCTGATCCATTTCTAAAGAAGTATTAACATTAATATGTAATTATATCAGAAGAATATTGCATGTTCCATTAGACTGATCAATTTCACTGTATAATATCAACCTTTCACCTTCGAACCAAGAGCTTTTAAAAATCACTCTTTTTTAATCATTTTCATTCACTAGGTCTTACTTTTGAAATTTCTCCTTTTTAAGGTCAAAATAACTTAATCCCCATAAAGGTTTTAAAACATAATGAATGAATCTTGTTGCAATTTTGAAATAATGGCGGGATGGACGGGACTCGGACCCGCAACCTTTGCAGTGACAGTGCAAAGCTCTAACCAATTGAGCTACCACCCCAAGATATATAACAAAGTATATCAAAGGTACCCTAAAATATCAATTTTAAGAAGGATTATTTCCCTTTTTAAAAAATAATATAGCTTCATAACGCTCCCATCCAGACCTATCACCATCAATAAGTATAGAAACATCTATACCCATTGATCTCAGTTTACTTATATATTCATCAATATGTTTACAATACCAATCATCAAAATCAAAATCATGAATATATCTTAAATATGACTCTTCTCTAGAATTGTAAAAAGAGGACTCTGCTCTAAGTAATAAATCATCCCTTAC
>JAGPKW010000042.1 GCA_018053685.1 Patescibacteria group bacterium | reverse complement strand
AAAAATAATAATCGAGCTATTATAATGGCTACACATGATTTATTATCTATACAGTCTTATCCACAGAAAACTTTCAAATGCGAAGATGGTGTCTTTGCAGAAATGGTATGAGAGATAAAAGATAATAATGTCTAGAGTATTAAACATAAGCACATTAGTCTATTTGTAAAACGATTATATATATTTTATTAGCATTACAGCCTTTTTTATGTAAATATTTGTATATTACTATACATTTTTTATTAATAAATATCATTTTTTATGTAATTATTCAAATTATAAATAAAATTTTGTGTTAAAATTATATTTAATATTAAATGGATATAAATTTTTTCATACAAAATAGTTATGAAATTTCTAAGTTAATTACTAAAAATTATAGTACTTCATTTTCACTAGCTACATCTTTACTAGAGAGTGAAAAAAGAAAGGCTATTTATGCTATTTACGGATTTGTTAGATTAGCTGATGAGATTGTGGATAGTTTTGCTGGTCACAATCAGCAATATTTACTAGATGATTTGAAGGAAGATCTATATTATACTATAAATAATAATATTCATACCAATCCTATTATTGTTTCATTCGTAGATACAGTGAAAAAATTTAATATCAAGCGAGAGCATATAGAAGCTTTTATAAAAAGTATGGAGTCAGATCTCACAATAGAGAAATATGAAACCAAGATCGAAATAGAAAATTATATTTATGGTTCTGCAGATGTAGTAGGGTTGATGTGTTTGCAAGTATTTTGTGACGGAGATGATAATTTATATGATAAATTAGAATATTCTGCGCGCAAGTTAGGTTCTGCTTTTCAAAAAGTAAATTTCTTAAGAGATTTAAATTTTGACACGCAATATTTAGGTAGAATTTATTTTCCTGAAATTAGTAATGGAAAATTTGATAATAATACTAAGAAATTAATTGAAAGATCAATAGAAAACGATTTTAAAGAGGCATATAAAGGAATTAAATATCTACATGGACGTTCTGAACTTGCCGTTTCTATAGCATATTCATATTATCTTAAACTATTTAAAAAAATGCGAAAATTGTCATATGAAGCTATTTTATCTAAAAGAATAAGGTTATCAAATTTCAGAAAATTTATAGTAATAGTGCAGCAATACTTTAGATATTTAACATTTAAAAAATCATAATTTATGACAGATTTAGTGATTTTAGTAGATAATAATGATAATCCTATCGGATATATTGATAAGTTAGTAGCTCACCAAAAAGGTTTATTACATAGAGCTGTGTCAGTTTTTATTTTTAATTCTAAACAAGAATTGTTATTGCAGAGGAGAGCTCTAAATAAATATCATTCTGCTGGTTTATGGTCTAATACTGCATGTACACACCCTTTCCCAAACGAAACCAATTTGGATGCAGCTAACAGAAGATTATTTGAGGAGATGGGCATCAAAAATGTTAAATTATCTAAATTATTTGATTTTATATATGATGAAAAATTGAATAATGAACTCATAGAGCATGAATATGATCATGTTTTTGTAGGTTTGTCTGATGATCTTCCCATTATAAATCATAATGAGGTATGTGAATATATTTATTTGGATATTTATAAAATAATTGAAGATCTTAATGAAAATCCAGATAAATATACTATTTGGTTTAAAATTATTTTTAATAGAATATTAGCTTTTATAGAAAATAATTTTGCTGAAATTTATAATAATAATTAAAAAAATATAAAATTTATGAAAACAAAAAATCTAATTTTTTTAGCAGTAGTTATACTAAGCTTATCATGTTCAAAAGTTACAATACCAGAGGGTGCACAGGCATATCGTCCCTTTGATTTAGAAAAATATTTAGGCAAATGGTATGAAATAGCTCGTATAGACTTTAAATATGAAAGTGGTTTGATAAACACTACTGCAGAGTACTCATTAAATAAAAATGGAACTGTAAAAGTATTAAATAGAGGATATGATACTCTGAAAAATAAATGGCAAGAGGCAATAGGCAAGGCTAAATTGGTTAATGAAAATGATATTGCAATGCTAAAAGTTTCTTTTTTTGGTCCATTTTATTCTGGTTATAACGTGATATCAATTGATAGTAATTATAATTATGCTTTGGTGATAGGTGAGAGCTTAGATTATCTATGGATATTATCTAGACAGCCGTATATACCTGATAATATTAAATTGCATTATTTGACAATTGCAAAAAAAATTGGTTATGATACTAATAAGATATTATGGATAAGTCAAAACTAAATTTTAAATAAATGAGTTTATATCCCAAGGATAAATTATCTTTAAAAGAGATAAAAAAATTTATTTTTGTATTTTATACAATTGGTATTTTAGGTTTTATAATACCCTATACTAGGGATATCTTTATTTTTATAACACCATTAGCTTTAATATTAAATATTTATTTACTAGCTATATATCACTATCCATATGATAGTAAACATATTATTATTTTTATTTCTATTCTATTATCAAGCTTTTTTTTAGAAGTATTAGGTGTGAAAACTGGTAAAATATTTGGTACATATAATTATGGCAATGCTTTAGGTATCAAAATATTAGAAACCCCAATATTGATTGGATTTAATTGGCTTTTTCTCACATATTGTAGCACTTCATTTTGGGATCATTTAGGGTTAAAATCCATTTTTGTCATAATATTAGCTCCATTATTAATGGTTTTATATGATTTAGCATTAGAGCACGTAGCACCTGCACTAAATATGTGGTCATGGGAGCAAAATACTATACCCATTACTAATTATTTGCATTGGTATGTTATATCTATGATTTTTGTGTTATTATTTAAGATATTTAAGTTAAATACACTTAATCCTATAGCTATTACATTATTTTTTACTCAATTTGCTTTTTTTATATTTTTGGCAATTTTTTTTAATTTCATTCTATGATAAAGGCTAAACATCATTTTGTTATATACCCTTTTTTTCAGTTTTATACTAAATATTTGATTAGAAAAAATTTTGATCACATTGAGCTAATATCAGATTTCAAAGATAATGGATTACCTATTTTGATAATAGCTAATCATATTAGCTGGTGGGATGGATTCTGGATAATGCATTTAAATTTAAATTTAATACACCGAAAGTTTCATTTTATGATGTTAGAAAACCAATTAAAGAAGCATTGGTATTTTAATTATTCTGGAGCATTTTCAGTAAATCCTGGATCTCGTTCTGTCATGGAATCTATAGATTATGCAGTTACTCTTTTACATAATCCTCGAAATATGATATTTATGTTTCCTCAAGGCGCCATAAATTCTATTTATAATGATAAGATAATTTTTAAAAATGGTATTGAAAAAATTATACAAAAAACTAATAATGAAATACAAATTATACTATTAGTTAATTTTGTTGATTATTTTTCTAATCCTAAACCCACAGTATTTATGTATTTGAAAGGTATATCTAGTTATGAATTAAAAAATCAAGATATTAGGTTAGTTTACAATCAATTTTATGTAGATAGTCTGGAAACTCAAAAAAATAAGATTTCATAATGGTGTATATAGCTATATTTTCTTTTATATTTATTATTTATCAATTTATTACGATAGTGATAAATTTTATTTTTCGTCAAAAAATCAGGAGTACAGATTTACTAGATAACCCAGAAGTATCTATTTTGATACCTGTGCGAAATGAAGAAAAGAATATAGCTCAATTAATAGAAAATTTACAAAATTTAAAATTACAAAATACAGAAATCATAATATATGATGATTTATCTACAGATAATACATGTCAAATAGTTGAGAAATATGTAAACAGAAATCCAAACATTAAACTAATAAAAGGGAAAGAATTACCTGATGGATGGTTAGGTAAAAATTATGCTTGCTATAATTTAGCTAAAAATGCTCATGGTAAATATTATTTATTCATTGATGCGGACGTGAGATTATATGACGATATAGTTCCTAGTGTGGTGGCTCATCTCAAAAAGCACAATCTTGGTTTATTATCTATATTTCCTATTCAGGTTTTAAAAACTTTGGGAGAGGAAATATCAGTACCTATTATGAATTATATATTACTTACGCTTTTGCCATTAATATTTGTTCAAAAATCTCCATTTTCAGCTCATAGTGCTGCTAATGGTCAATTTATGCTATTTGAAGCCGATACATATAAGAAGGTAAATCCCCATGAAAAATTTAAAAATTCACACGTAGAAGATATAAATATAGCTAGATATTATAAGAAGCAAAATATTAAAATAGCATGTATAACAGGAGATAAAAGAGTACAATGTAGGATGTACACTTCCTACCAAGAAGCTTTGAATGGTTTTGCTAAAAATATTTTTATGTTTTTTGGTAATCAACCCATAATAGCTTTTATTTTTTGGCTATTTGCTACATTGGGCTTTGTACCTGTAATGTTTTTGAATAATAGTTTAGTAATTACATATTTTTTATTATTAATTATTATTCAGATTTTATATTCGATTTTAACTAAACAAAAACCATTTCTAAATTTATTACTTTTCCCATTACAGCTAGTATTTATGATTCATGTAATGTTTTATAGTATTATAAGAAAAAACAAAAAAGATTATCAATGGAAAGAAAGAATTATACGATATTAATAATTTTATTTTTTATATCTTTCAACTTATTTAGCCAAAATAATAAAAAAATTTATGAAGCATATATTAGAGGCAAAATGAATGATTGGCGAGAATTAATCGACTCTCTAAACAACTCAAAATATTTAACCAATAGAGCAAAGCTTGATCTAATAAATTATGAATACGGCTATATAGCTTGGTGCATCGATAATGAAAAAAATGATGAAGCAAAATCCTATCTTAAAAGAGCACAAAAAAGATTAGAATATTTGGAAAATATAAGCTATAATACTTCGATGATAAATGCATACAAAGCTGCTTTTATAGGTTTCGAAATTGGCATTAACCCATACAAAGCCCCATTGATAGGAATGAAAAGTCAATCATATGCTAATAAAGCCATAGAGATAGATCCTAATAATTATTTTGCTTATTTACAACTAGCAAACATTTATTACTATGCTCCTGCTATAGCTGGAGGCTCTAAAGTCAAAGCTATCGATTATTATTTAAAAGCATTGAATATTATAGAAAGAAATCCTGAGATGCTCAAAAATAATTGGAATTATTTAAACCTATTGGTTACTATTATCAATTGCTACATAGATAATAAACAATATGATAAAGCATTACAATATGCTAAAAAAGTTTTGAAAATAGAACCCAATTTTCTATGGGTAAAAAATCAAATATATCCAGAATTAATAAAAAAAACAATATAATGAAAGAAAAAATTTTAATAGTAGGTACTGGGTTGGGAGGATTAGCTTCTGGCCTCAGATTAGCTAGTAATGGCTATGACGTAGTCTTTGTAGAAAAAGCAGATACACCAGGAGGTAGATTAAATATTTTGGAAAAAGAAGGCTTTAGATTTGATACTGGCCCTAGTTTTTTTAGTATGCCATATGAATTTGAAGAATTGATGAATGATTGCGGTCTACCAATGCCTTTCGAATTTATTGAATTAGACCCATTATATACAGTACATTTCAGAGGTAGTGATAAAAAATTTTATTTATATAAAGATCTAGATAAATTGAGTGAACAATTTGAAAATATTGAACCTAATTTTAAAGAAAAATTTAATTTGTATTTGAACAAATCTTCTGAACTATATAATGATACAGTAAATGTAGTAATTAAACAAAACTTTGATAATATTTTTGACTACTTAAAAGCTTTAATGCAGGTAAATCCTAAACACTTACCTGTATTAACTAAAAATTTTTGGCAACAAGTAAGTAAATATTTTGATTCCAAAGAAGCTAAACAGATAATTTCATTAGTTGCTTTTTTTCTAGGGCGTACACCTTTTGATACCAATGCTATATATACTTTATTATCTCATATTGAGTTTAGACACAGTGGATATTATAATGTTAAAGGTGGGATGTATACTATCATTGAGAGTTTGATAAATTTATTAAAAAATTATAATGTAGATTTTAATTTTCAAACAGAAATAGTAGATTATTATAGTGATGGAGATAGTTTAAAATATTTAATAGATAAAAATGGTAAAAAATGGCAAGCAGATGTATATCTCATAAATGCTGATGCTGCTTTTTTCAGAGGAAAAGTTTTTAAAAGAAAAAAATATGATGACAGTCATTTAAATAAAATGAGTTGGACAATGGGATATCTTACATTCTATTTGGGCATTAATACAAAATTGCCACAAATAGAGCACCATAATTATTTCATTGGTAGTAATTATCTACAATATTCTAAACAAGTTATGACGGATCCTGGTACTTTAGAGAAACCTTATTATTATGTAAATGTGATTTCTAAAAATAATCCAGAATGTGCACCTGATGGATGCGAAGCGCTATTTTTTGTATGTCCTGTACCTAATCTCATTTATAAAAATAATTGGCAAGATAAAGAATTAATTATAGAAAGTATTATAACTGATTTCTCTGAACGAATAAAGCAAGATATTTCTCAAAATATTATTGTTAGAGAAGCTTTTTCACCCGAAGATTGGCGAGATAAGTTTAACTTGTATCAAGGTGCCGGTCTGGGATTATCTCATAAAATGAATCAAATAGGTGCTTTCAGACCTGCTAATTTTGATGAATTTTTTAAAAATACTTTTTACGTTGGTTCTTCTACCTTGCCAGGTGCTGGTTTACCAATGGTAGTAATTAGTTCTAAATTAGCTACAGAAAGAATTGTTAATTTTATAAATAAAAAATAAAACATTATGAATATCTTAATTGTAATTAATGATGCTCCCTATGGTGATGATAGACCATATAATGCATTAAGGACAGCTATGACATTGCAAAAAGAACATGATAATGTCTCAGTTAAAGTATTTTTATTTGCAGATGCTATTTTTTGCGCTAAATCTGAACAAAAAACCTCAGATGGACAATATAATATTGAGCGTATGATCAAAAGTATATTGTCTCATGGAGCAGAGGTTAAAGTATGTAGTAG
>JAGPKW010000041.1 GCA_018053685.1 Patescibacteria group bacterium | reverse complement strand
TTAATAATTTAAATAATAAAAATATGACAGAAGAAAAATCTGAAGAAAAAAAGAGCAAAAAGATATCAACAGATAAAATATTGTTAGCCTTAGCTGTTATTGGTTTTTTTGTTGTGTCTTTGTTATATGTTAGAGAGCTTGGTGTATTTAAAAAGGTTAAATCTACAAGTAATCAGAATAAAAGTGTTACAGTAGATCTTTTTGTTATGAGCCAGTGTCCATATGGAACTCAAGCTGAGGATGAATTAAAAATTGCTTATGATAAAATGGGGGATGTTTTTAAATATAATATAAATTACATTGCAGATTTAGATAGCTATGGAAATTTTAGTTCATTACATGGGCAAAATGAGGTTGAGGGTGATATAGTCCAACTTTGTGCTAAAAAATATGATGAAACTAAGTATCTTGATATGATAGCTTGCCAAAATAAAGATGCATCGAAAATTCCAGATAATTGGGAGACTTGTGCGCAGGAAGCAAAATTAGAGAATATTAATAAAATAAAAGAGTGTTATGAAGGAGAAGAAGGTAAGGGTTTATTATCAGAAAATATAAAATTAGCGCAAGCTAAAAATGTTGGTGGGAGTCCAACTTATTATATAAATAATGAGCAATATGTTGGTAATAGAGATGCTGCTAGTATAATGAGAGTTGTATGTTCAAAAATAGATAATAAACATAAAGAATGTGCTAATTTACCAGCTTGTTCTAGTGATTCAGATTGTATTGCTGAGGCTACAAAGGTTGGCGTATGCACAAATGCTGGAACTATAAGTGCTGCTTGTGAATATAAAGAACCTAATATAGTTAATTTAACAGTATTAAATGATGCAAGGTGTAAAGATTGTTCTGTAGCTACAGATATTACAGATAGCTTAAAAGAAATATTTAAGGGGCTAGTTGTTAAGGAACTTGATTATAGTAGTGATGAAGGTAAGGCTTTATATAATAGTATTCCAGGGCTAAAATTGCCAGCTTTTTTGTTTAATTCTAATGTAAGTCAGGGTGAAGGCTATTCTGATGTGCAAAGATATTTATCAAGTGCAGGAGATTATCAATCATTAGCTGTTGGATCTACGTTTGATCCTACAAAAGAGATTTGTGATAATAATATTGATGATAACAAAAATGGGAAAATAGATTGTAGCGATTCAGATTGTAAAAATGATATAAGTTGCAGACCTGAAATAAAAAATAAGGTTGATGTATTTGTTATGAGTGCTTGTCCATATGGAATACAAGCAGAAAATTCTATGAAAGAAGTATTGAAGAACTTTAATAATAAAATTGTATTTGATATAAATTATATAGCTTATGATAATGGGGATGGAACATTTAGTTCATTACATGGGGATTTTGAGGCTCAAGAAGACATCAGACAATTATGTATTAAAAAATATTATTCTACAAAATTGTTAGATTATATATGGTGCAGAAATGCACAAGGTATAGAAGCTGGAGATTGGGCACAATGTGCGAATAGCAATGGTATAAATACAAAAACTATAGATACTTGTGTTAGCGGCGAAGGTAAAACATTATTATCTAATAATATAAAAATTAGCGAAGGATTAGGAATATCAGCTTCTCCTACATGGTTAATAAATAATAAATATCAAGCTTCTGGTTTAGATGCTGAGACAATAAAGCAAGCTATTTGTCAATATAATCAAGGCCTTGCTGGATGTGAGAATACTTTAAGTGGAAGTGCAAATTCAGCTTCTAACTCTGGTGGTTGTCAATAGTAAATGAAATAATAGAAATAAAAAAGTCTAGTTTTAGCTAGGCTTTTTTATTTAATATTTGACATAATATTTATATAAGCCTATAATATTAATTATATTGCGGGATAGAGCAGTGGCAGCTCGTCTGGCCCATAACCAGAAGGTCATTGGTTCGAGTCCAATTCCCGCAACCAAGTAAGCTTTTGCTTATTTTTATTTTTCTATTTACAAAGAAAGTGTATAATTATAAAATGTATTGTAAATATTGATATTATATATGGATAAAAAATTTTATTTAACAACTACCTTACCATACGTTAATGCTGATCCTCATATGGGGCATGCATTAGAGTTTATTGAAGCTGATATTATAGTTAGATATATGAGAGAAAAATTAGGAATAGATAATGTATTTTTTAATGTTGGAACAGATGAGCATGGCCTAAAAATATATAATAAAGCTCAAGAGAATAATAAAACTCCTCAGGAGTTTGTTGATTTTTATGCAGAGAGATTTAAAGAGTTCTGTAAGATATTAAATATATCTTACAATAATTTTTACAGAACTAGTGATGAAAAGCACAAAAAAGTTGTTCAATCTTTTTGGAATAAAAGTTTAGAAAATGGGAATATTTATAAAAAAAAGTATGAAGGTTTATATTGTGTTGGATGTGAAGCTTTTAAGTCTGAAAAGGATTTAATAGATGGTAAATGCCCAGAACATAATATTGAACCTATTAAATATTCGGAAGAGAATTATTTTTTTAGGCTCTCAAAATATAGAAAGCAATTATTGCAATATATAGAAGAGCACAATTCATTTATAATTCCATCTATCAAAATTGATGAATTAAAAAATTTTGTTGAAAATATGGAAGATATTTCTATATCAAGAATAAAAGATAATCTCCCATGGGGTATAAACGTGCCAGAAGATGATGAGCAAGTTGTATATGTTTGGTTTGATGCACTATCTAATTATGTAGGTGCTATTGGATTTCCAGATAATTTAGACTTAGATTATGCAAATAATATGTATCAAATATGTGGTCCTGATAATTTAAGATTCCAAGGTGGTATATGGCAAGGGATGCTTATGTCTGCTGGACTTCCAAATAGTAAAAAAATTATAGTGCATGGGACAATTTTGGGGCCAGATGGCTTAAAGATGTCTAAAGCTATTGGCAATATAGTTTCCCCATTTGAGCAGATAGAAAAATTTGGATATGAAGCATTAAGATTTTATTTATCTTATAGTTTTGGATTTAATAATTCTGCATATAAGGAAGATGATTTGAAAAATTTATATAATTCTATTTTAGCAGATTCTTTTGGAAATTTATTGGCAAGAGTTATACATTTAGCAAATAGTAAAGATATAGAAATAAACAAGTTTGAGAAAGTCGGCAAAGATTTTAAAACTAAAGTTGATTTGTATATTGATAATTTTAATAAAAACATGGATCAATTTTATATAAATTATGCTGTATCATTTATTGGTGAATTATCAAATTATGGTAATCAATATATTCAAGCAAACAAGCCATGGGAGAAAGATAAAAATATTGAAGACGTGGAAATAGTTTTAAATAATTTAAGCTATCTTCTATATATAGTTGCTGATTTATATAAATATATCATTCCAGAGAGTGCTGAAAAAGCTAAACAAGCATTAAAAAATAAGGAGAAAATAATTTTATTTAATAAACTATCTTAAACAATGATCGGATATTTAAAAGGAGAAATTAAATATATAGATAATAGTAGTGTTATTATAGATTGTGGAAATGTTGGCTATAATGTTTATGTAACTCCAAAAGTTTTGTCTAAAAAAATAGGTGATAAACTTGAACTTTATATATATGAAGCTATTAGAGAAGATGCATATGATTTATATGGATTTTTAATGCCTGGTGAATTAGATTTTTTTAAAAGTTTAATTTCTGTAAAAGGTATAGGTCCAAAATCTGCTATGAATATAATATCTAGTTCTGATATAAATACATTAAAGGAAGGTATATTAACAGGAGATATCGGCTATGTTTCTAAAATAAAAGGTATTGGTAGAAAAACAGCTGAACGTATAGTATTAGAATTATCTGGTAAATTGAATATAGATGAGATATTAGAAGGTAATAATTATTCTACAGATGAAGCTATTAGTGCTTTAATGTCACTTGGATATTCTGAGAAAGATTCAAGAGAAATGTTGAAAAATATTGATAAAAACTTACCACTAGAGGAAAGAATTAAAAAAGCTTTAAAAGCTAAATAATATGAGTATAAAATCAGCTATTAAAAAAATTATCCCAAGGTCTGCAATAAGATATTATCATTTATGTTTAGCATATATTGCTAATATTATTTATGGATTTCCATCTAAGAAGATGGTAGTTATAGGTGTGACAGGTACTAATGGAAAGACATCTACTTGCAATATGATAGCTAGAACTTTGGAAGATGCTGGTAAAAGGGTTGGTATGGCTACTACTATAAATTTTAAAATAGCTGAAAAAGAGTGGATAAATACATATAAACAGAGCATGCTTGGTAGGTTCAAATTACAGAAATTATTAAAGCAGATGTTAGATGCTAAATGCGAATACGCAATAATTGAAACAACATCTCAGGGAATAGAACAGTTTAGATCTTTTGGTATAAATTATGATATATGCATATTTACTAATATAACTCCAGAGCATATAGAAGCTCATCATGGTTTCGAAAATTATAAAAAAGCAAAATTAAAATTGTTTAAACAATTAGAAAATAGAAAAGAGAAGATAATTAATGGCAAATATCAAGATAGGGTTATAATAGCTAATTTTGATGATGAACATGTTCTAGAATTTATTAATTTTAATGTCAATAAAATTATTGGTATTGCGGCTGATAGAAGTAAATATAAAACAGGAACTAGTTTTGATGTTAAAGATAGTAATATAATTTTAAATTTTATTAATGATAAAAGATATAAATTTTTTAAAGCGGAAAATATTGATATAGGATTTGGGTATACTAGATTTATTGTAAATAACGTAAATTTTAATCTTAAACTTACTGGATTATTTAATGTCTATAATAGCTTGTTTTGTATTGCTACATGTGATGTTTTGTCTATAGATATTAATTTAGTAAAACAGAGTTTAGAGAAAATCGAAAATATACTAGGTAGAATGCAATTTGTTGAAAATAGTAAAAATATTATAGGGATAGTTGACTATGCACACGATCCAAATAGTATAAGAAGTGTTTATGAAAATATTATAAATATAAAAAATGCTGATCAGAAAATTATTGCTGTTTTGGGGTCATGTGGTGGGGGGAGGGATGAAAAATCAAGATTTCAAAAAGGAGAAAATGCTGGCAAAGATTGTGATTATGTAATTATTACAAATGAAGATCCATATGATGATGACCCTGAAAAGATTATAGATGATGTATTTAAAGGAGTTATTTCTTGTAGTAGTAAAAAAGAAAACGAAAACTGTTTTAAAATTTTAGATAGAAGGGAAGCAATCAAAAAAGCTGTAGAATTAGCTAGTAGTAGGGATATTATAATATGTACTGGGAAAGGTGCAGAAAAAGCTATAATGTTTAAAAATGGTAAAAAAATGGATTGGGATGAGGTGAAAGTTTTGCAAGAAGAGATAAATAATAAAATATAATTTTTATTTTTTATCTTTTATGATAAAATATAGATATTAAGTAATAAAAAAGTAGTTATGAAAAAGGTTATCTTTTTATTATTAGCATGCTTTAGTTTATTGTTTATATCTGGTTTTGGCTGTAAAAAATCTAATAATTATGAAAAGATTAAGGAGTCTTTACCTCAGATAGAATTAAACTATTGGAGAGCAACAGATGAGCCATCTGATTTTTCTGAGTTAATAGAAGCTTATCAGAAAGACCATCCTAATGTTACTATTAGAATTAGGAATGTTAGATTAGAAGAATATAGACAATTGCTAACCGAAGCTTGGGCTGATGATAGAGGTCCTGATATATTTTCTATACCATCAACATGGGTGGGAGAATTTTTATCAAAAAATAAGCTTCAAGAGATGCCAGAAAGTACTACTATGATGTATGAAGTTGTGATAAATGCAGAAAAGAATGAGAGAGAATACCAATCAAAGACTGATATTTCTCCAACATTAAGGGATATTAAAACTAAATTTATTGATGTTGTTTATCCTGATGTTGTTAGGAATGATAAGATTTATGCATTACCATTGGCTATTGATACTTTAGTTTTATATTATAATAGAGATTTATTAAATAATGCTAGGATTGCTGAACCAGCATTAGATTGGACTCAGTTTAAAGAAGATGTTAAAAAATTAACAATAACTGATAAGAAGGGTAATATTTTTCAATCTGGTACTAGCTTAGGTTTGGTTGATAATGTTGAAAATGCTTTTGATATAGTTTCTTTGCTTATGATGCAAAATGGGTCTTCGATGGAATGTGGTGATAGTTTTTGTATTGGTGGTAGTACTCCAGATGGTAGAAGCCCAGGAATGGATGCTTTAGTGTTTTATACAGACTTTGCTAATCCATATAAGGATGTTTATTCTTGGAATAAAGATATGCCAAATTCTTTGGAAGCTTTTGCAGACGGTAAGGTTGCATATTTTCTTGGTTATGCTTATCAAAATGAGCAGATTAAAGCTAGAAATCCTAGTTTAAATTATTATATTAGCACTGTTCCACAGATTGAAGGCACAAGCAAAGAAGTAAATTTTGCTAGTTATTATGTTGAAGTTGTGTCAAAAAAAGGACAACATCAAAATGAGGCATGGGATTTTGTTAAATATATAACTAATGAAAAAAATGTTACAACATATTTGAATAAGACGAAAAAACCTACTGCTATAAGGTCATTAATAAAAACTCAAGAAGAAGATCCTGATATGGCTCCATTTGCTAAACAATTATTGACTGCAAAAAATTGGTATCATGGAAGAGATTTCGAGAGTGCTAAACAAGTTTTAAATAATTTGGTGATAGATGTACTTAATAGTAGCGAAGGGGCTTCATTAAAAGAATTAGAACAAGATGCAAATGAAAAATTAAATATAACTTGGTAGATATGAAATTTTATAAAAGCATTTTTATATCATTTATAATTTTATTTATCTTATCATTTAATGTTTCTAATGCTGCATTAGTAAATTGTGGTAGGACACCTGATAAGCCATGTACTATTAATGATCTTTTTGGGAATACTACGGAGCAACCATTCTGGATTAATTTAATACAAACGGCTTTGGGTATTTCAGGGATTATAATATTATGTATATTTATTTATGCTGGTATTAATTTGATGATTTCTGGAGGAGATAAGGGTAAAATAAAAAAAGCTAGGGATATGATGATTGGTAGTTTTGTGGGAATCATATTAGTATTTTTTTCTTTTACGATAGTAAAGGCTGGATTAATGATATTTGTAGGAGATAAATGGAG
>JAGPKW010000040.1 GCA_018053685.1 Patescibacteria group bacterium | reverse complement strand
TATATCTTGCAGCTATGAGCCGTGTAGATGTGCCAGAAGAAGAAAGAAATGATTTTTATTTATATGTAGATGAGTTTCAAAACTTTGCAACAGAATCATTTGCTGATATTTTATCAGAGGCTAGAAAATATAGATTATCTATAACTATGGCTCACCAATATATTGCTCAGTTGCCAGAAGTTGTTTCAGATGCAATATTTGGTAATGGAGGCACTATAATAGCATTTAGACTTGGCCCGCAAGATGCTGAAATATTAGAAAAAGAATTCTCTCCTGATTTTACAATCGAAGACCTTGTAAATATACCTAAATGGAATATTGTGCTAAAAATGCTAATAGATGGTGTTGTATCTAAGCCATTTTCTGCTGCTACTTTACCTCCAATAAGCGATGATAATGAGCAAACTAAAACAAGAGCGAGAGCTAACAAAATAATAGAAATATCAAGACAAAAATATGCAAGGAACAGAAAAGATGTTGAGGGAATAATAAACCAATGGGCGCTTGGTGATATAAAAACTAGCAAAAACAATCAAATAACAGAAATTAAAAAACAAGAAGAAAAAGTTGAAAAACCAAATGTAAAAATGTATAACACTAATTGCTGGGTATGCGGTATGAAAATGAGCGTTCCTTTTGAGCCTGATAATAAAAGACCCATATATTGCACTGACTGCTTAAAAAAAGTAAGAGAAAAATTAATACCAGAGCCAAAAGAAAATAGATTTCAAAAAATATTGGAAAAACAAAAACCACAACAACAACAAAATAAAATAAATAAAGCAGAAAAGGAAGAAAAAAAAGTAAATAATAAGCCTTCGCAACCTAGACCAGTTGAAATAAAAAAAGAAGAAAAGAATATAGATACAGAGCAAGAAGAAGATTTACAGCATTTTATAATTAACATGGCACAAGAAGTAAAAAAAGATAAACCACAGCAGCAAAAACCAATAGAAACACATAATGATGAAATATTAGATAATAACATAAAAGTTATATCTTTAAGTGAATTAAAAAATAAAGATTTTAAAGATATAAAAGAAGATCTTAATAAAAAAGATGGAGATAACACAATTCAGCCAAGAAAGGTTATAAAGTTGGAATAAGTTTGACTTTTATATATTTTGTTGTAAAATATTATTAACAAAACCGAAGACAATAGGTATTCACATTTATTTAATGATATAAAACCTATCTAGGTAAATATTTGTTATAATATACATATTCAAAAAATATAGCAAATGGTCGATTTGATTATATATATTATACAGTCTTGCGGTTTTGCAAGATTTTTTTATATTTAATAAAAATCAAATGGCTATTTCAAGAGATAAGAAAGAACAAATTGTTAAAGAACTACAAGAGAAAATAAAGAACGCCAAATCTGTAGTATTTTTTGATTATACTGGAATAAATGTAAAAAAGACTAGAGAATTAAAGAAAAAACTAAAAGAAAGTAATGCTGAATTCTTTGTTGCTAAGAAAAAATTAATAAATATAGCACTAAAAAATAATAAAATTGAAGGATTTTCCGATATAGGATATAAAGGTTCATGTGCTGTTATATTAAGTAATGGAGACGAAATTTCTGGTATAAAATCTTTATATACTTTTGTAAAAGAATATTTAAGAAAAAATAAAAAATCTACAATTAAAGTTGTTGGTGGCTTATATAATGGTAAAATTATATCAAAAGCAGAAGTTGATAATCTTTCAAATGTTCTTTCTAAAAATGAGTTCATTTCTAAATTTATGTTTTTACTACAATATCCTGCATCTTCTATTGCAAGAGCAATTAGTGCAATAAAAGATCAGAAAGCAAGTAGTGAAACTGGTCAATAATTAATTTATTAATAAAATAATATGTCAGAATTATCAAAGAATGCTCAAGAAATTTTAGATAAAGTTGAGCAACTAACATTAATAGAAGCAACAGAATTAATAAAAGCAATGGAAGAAAAATTTGGAGTTTCTGCTGCTGCACCAGTTGTAATGGCTGGTAATGCCACAAACGGAGAAGCTGAAGAAGCCAAATCTACATTTGATGTAGAATTAACATCTGCTGGGGAATCTAAGATTGCTGTTATAAAAGTAATAAAAGAAATAACAGGACTTGGATTAAAAGAGTCAAAAGACTTGGTAGATGCAGCACCTAAAGTAATTAAGGAAAATGTTAAGAAAGAAGATGCTGAAGATATGAAAAAGAAAATCGAAGCAGCTGGTGGTATTGTTACATTAAAATAAAAAAGATGAGCATAAAAATAGCTCATCTTTTTTATTTATCCTTTAAACGTGGTAAAATATATATAATAACTTATTTATTATGTTTAAAAAAGGTTTAAAAATTGTATTACTCGGCCCACAAGCATCTGGAAAAGGAACTCAGGGAAAATTACTTTCTGAAACTTTTAATATTATAAGAATATCAACTGGGGAAATGTTTAGATCAGAAATAGCTAAAAAAACAAAACTTGGTAGAGAAATACAAAGCTATATATCAACAGGAAACTTAGTGCCTGATGATATAACATCAAAAGTTTTACAAAATAGAATTAATGACATGGATTGTAGAAATGGTTTTATTTTAGATGGATATCCAAGGGATATAAAACAAGCAAAGTTTTTAGATAGTATAACAAATATAGATTTTGCTATAGAGATAAATATATCTAATGAAGAAGCACAAAAAAGAATAGAAAATAGAAGGGTTTGTGAAAATTGTGGTAGGAGCTATGATCTAGTATTATTCCCACCTAAAAAAGATGGCATTTGTGATAAATGTGGGGGAAAAGTTATAAAAAGATTAGATGATTATCCTGAAGCAATTAAAAAAAGGCTTAATATTTATAGAGAAGAAGTAAAGCCTATAATTAAATTTTATGAAAAGAAAGGGGTGTTAATACGAGTTAGAGGTGATGATACTATAGAAAATATCTTTGAAGATATAAAAGGTAAAATGGTAAAAAAGTTGGGTAGTAAAATAATATAATGAATGCAATATTAATAATAACAATATTTCTTTTTGGGATATCTATTGGAAGTTTTCTAAATGTTATAGTAGATCGTCTTGCAAACCACGAAAAAATAACTGGTAGATCTAAATGCTCTCAATGTGGAAATCAATTAAAATGGTATGATTTAATACCTATTTTTAGTTTTTTATTTTTACATGGTAAATGCAGGTATTGTAAAAAAAAGATAAGCAGACAATACATAATCATAGAATCTATAACTGGAATATTAATAACGTTAGTCTTCTTAATACAATTTAGAAATGGTATAATTTTTAATTTAAGAAATATTTTAATGTTTATAAGAAATATTATATTGATACTCACCTCTATATCTATATTTTTATCTGACATAAAATATATGGAGATTATTGATGAAATAGTAATACCTGGGTCATTCTTAATACTAATATTAAATTGCATAATATCAAAAACTATTGGAGTTTTTCTAATTGGTGGAATTGTTGGGTTAATATTTTTTTTATTACAATTCGTTGCGTCAAAAGAAGGATGGGTTGGGGGAGGTGATATTAGAATTGGATTTTTAATTGGAGTAAGTTTTGGAAATATATATCAAGTTTTCTTAGTAATAATATTTGGATATATTTTAGGATTAATATATTCAATACCTTTATTAATAAAAAAATATATTAAAAAACAAAAAGATATCAGTAGTATTATCCCTTTAGGCCCATTTTTATCTATATCATCAATAATAATGTTATTTATATTAACATCTAATAAATAACCTTGTAAAATGATATAATTTAATATAATTTATTTATTATGGACAAAGAAGAGGCAAAACAAAGAATAGAAAAACTAAAAGAAGTTATAAACTATCATAGATATTTATATCATGTAGAAGATAGACAAGAAATAAGCGAAGTAGCATTAGATGCATTAAAAAAAGAGTTGTATGATTTAGAACTGCAATATCCTGAGTTTATAACTCCAGATTCTCCAACCCAAAGAGTTGGTGGCATTGCTTTAGATAAATTTAAAAAAGTAAGGCACACTGCCCCTGTCCTATCTTTACAGGATATCTTTAATTTTGATCAATTTTTAGATTGGAATAAAAGAAATGAGGAAACGCTAAATAAAAAAATAAATAATTTTTTTTGCGAGTTAAAACTTGATGGATTAACAGTTGTATTAACCTATGAGAAAACGATATTGAAGCTTGGTGCTACAAGAGGTGATGGGTATATTGGAGAAGACGTCACACAAAATATAAAAACAATTGAGAGTATACCATTAAAGTTAGATATAAATAAATTAAAAGAATACTCTATAAAAAATAATCTTAAGTTAGATATAGATAAGATTATTAATGGAATATTTGAAGTAAGAGGAGAGGCTGTATTGACAAAAAATGAATTTGAAAGAATTAATAATGAGAGACAAAAAAACGGAGAGTCTATATATGCAAACCCAAGAAATCTAGCGGCTGGATCAATAAGACAACTAGACCCTAGTATAACAAGATCAAGAAAACTTACTTATTTTGCATTCGAAATGATTACTGATATGGGTCAAAAAACTCATAAAGAAGTCCATGATATATTAAAGGCTTTAGGATTTAAAGTTAATAAGCATAATGAAGAAGCTAATTCTATTTATGATGTTGAAAAATATTTAGCTAAGTGGGAAACAAAAAGAAAAGAACTAGAATATGGAACAGATGGGGTAGTAATTGTTGTAAATGATGTACAAGATGAAAGGAAATTAGGTCATATTGGAAAAGCTGATAGATGGATGATAGCATATAAATTTCCAGCAGAAGAAGCCGTAACAACAGTAAAAGATATCATAGTACAAGTTGGTAGAACTGGAGTATTAACACCAGTTGCAATATTTGATCCAGTAAAAATAGCGGGCTCAACTGTTAGTAGAGCAACTCTGCATAATCAAGATGAAATAGAAAGGTTAGATATAAGAATAGGAGATACTATTATAATACAGAAGGCTGGTGATGTAATACCGGATGTTGTAAGAGTTATGACAGAATTAAGAACAAAAGAATTGCCAAAATTTGAGATGCCAAAAAATTGCCATATATGTGGTTCTCCTGTAGAAAAATTAGAAGAAAATGTTGCATATTATTGTACAAATAAAAATTGTTTTTCTAGGATTTTTAGAAGAATAGAATATTTTGTTAGCAAACAATGTTTTAATATTGACGGTATTGGTCCTGCCATAATTAATCAATTATTGGAAAATGGGCTAATAGAAGATGAGAGTGATCTATTTAAATTAACAAAAGGTGATTTAGAACCATTAGAAAAATTCGCAGAAAAAAAAGCTGAGAATATAATTAGTGCAATAAATAAATCAAAAAATATACCTTTATCTAGATTCATAAACTCTTTAGGTATACCAAATGTTGGCATAGAGACATCTTTTATTATTGCAAAATATATACAAAATGAATATAAAAAACAAGATGAATTTAACAATATTATAGATTTTATGATTAATTATTTTTCAAATGCTTTTATAGAAGAACTAGAAAATATGGAAAATGTTGGAGAAAAAATAGCGACATCAATACAAGAATATTTTAGAAATAAATACAATATAAAATTATTAAATAAATTAAAAGAAGTAGGCTTGAATATATATTTTGATGAAATCAATACAAATCAAAATATAACGGGGAAAACATTTGTATTTACTGGAACATTAAAATCTTTTGAAAGAGAAGATGTAAAAAATATTATAAAACAAATGGGCGGAAATGTAAGTGAGAGCATTAGTAAAAAAACTGATTATCTTGTTGTCGGCGAAAATCCAGGTAGTAAATTAGAAAAAGCTAAAGAGCTTAATATAAAAATTATAGACGAAGAAAAATTTAAAAAAATGATAAGTATATAAATGAAAATTATTATATTAATTATTATTTTATTATTATTTGCTTTTATATATATTACCAAAGTTAAGAAGAAAGATAAAAATGATAAAGTTAATAAAAGTGCTATTAAAAATAAATGGGGAGAAATAGAGAAACTTGCTAAATTTGATGAAGAAATGTATTATAAAATAGCTATTATAGAAGCTGATAAATTACTTGATAGTGTCTTTAAACAGATGGGGACACCAGGATCAACAATGGCAGAAAGATTAAGATTCCTTATATATAAATATCCAAAGTTAAAATCAGTATGGGAAGCACATAGTATTAGGAATAATGTAAGTCATGATTCTGATTATATATTATATAAATCATCAGCAAAGAAAGCTCTATCTATATATAAAAGTGCATTAAAAGAATTAAACATTTTATAATATGATTATAAGTATAATATTTTTACTAATATTTATAGTATCTTTTATTATTATTACTATTTTAATAATAAAAAGATTTCCTCAAATTAAATCTATAAATACAGACTTAATAACAAAAGAAATTGAAGATAAACAAAAAAAAGAATTAATAGAATCAAGACTAGATAGAAAAATGAATGGTTTATTTAGAAAAAATAACAAAAAAAATGGGTCTTTTTTAAATACAAAGATAGAAGATATAGAGAATAAGATAAAACAAAATGAGATTCTAGAACAAATAAATAAGTTCTCTAGAAATAAAAAAAATAATAAAGAAAATATACAAAAACTATTAGAAGAAGCTAATAATAATATAAAAAATAATGATTTAACTAATGCAGAAAATATCTGTTTTGCTTTATTAAAAAAAGAGAAAGATAATATAGATATATTAGATAAGCTAGCTTATATATATTCTGAAAAAAATGATACACAAAAGGTTATAGAAACATATGAATACATAATCACAATATTAAAAAGAAATAAAAAGAAAAATATAGACCAAGAGAAGATGCAAAAAATAATAAAATACAAAACAAAAATAGCAGAATATTATTTTAACGATGAAAATTATAAAAAAAGCTTAGAAATATTAAATGATTTAATTATTTACGATGAAAATAATCCTAAATTATTAGATCTATTAATTGAATGTAATATAAACTTAAAAAATAAATTTATTGCTGAAAAGATGTTAAATAAATTAGAAGAAATTAATCCAGAGAATGAAAAAATTGAAGAATTTCATGAAAAGATAGATAATATATTTAAATAATGGCAGAAGTAAAAACAAAAGAACAAATAGAAAGAATAAGAGAAGCGTCAAGAATATTGGCTTCTATATTAGAATTTGTGCTCCCAAAGGTTAAAGCTGGTATG
>JAGPKW010000039.1 GCA_018053685.1 Patescibacteria group bacterium | reverse complement strand
AGGTGGGAAAAGAAGCTTTAAATTCAATCTTAATTGGGACAACACAAAAAGCTTTAACAATTAAAAATTTAAAATCTTTAGAAATATCCCTTCCTCCCCTATCTGAACAAAAACGTATCTCTTCTATCCTCTCTTCTTTTGATAATAAAATAGAACAATTAAAAAAAGAAAATAATATATTAGAAGATATAGCACAAACTATATTTAAAGAATGGTTTATTAAATATAATTTTCCTGATAAAGATGGTAAACCATATAAAGACAATGGAGGTAAGATGGTAGAGAGTGAATTAGGATTAATACCAGAAGGATGGAGAGTGGGAAAGTTAGGAGAGATTACGGAAATAATAATGGGACAATCACCAAAAGGAGAAAGCTATAATACAGCTGGAGATGGAATCCCACTCTTGAATGGAGCACTAGAACTAACACGAGAAAATATCCTTAATAACAAATTTACTACTCAGCCTACTAAGATATCAAAAGTTGGAGATATTTTATTTTGCATTAGAGCAACAATTGGAAACATACATTTTTCAGACAAAGGATACTGTTTAGGAAGAGGCGTTGCATCATTAAGAACAACGGAAGATATGCAATATTATATTTATTTTTTATTACATAATATTATAAATACTATCTCTATTAGTGCAGAAGGCTCTGTTATTAAAGGCTTAACTAAGGATATTATATATAACTACCCAAACATTTATAATAAAGAAACAGCGAATTTATACAACGCACATATAAAGCCACTCATTATTTCAACACAAAACAACGACAAAATGATTAATATCCTAGACAAATGTAAATCAAATTTAATTAAGACTTTAATAAAATAATGAGTAGTATACTTACCACAAAAAGTATTGGGAAGGGCATCGTTGATATTGAAGAAGATTTCATCCTCTCCGAAGAGCCTATGTCTCGATTAGTTTTTCACGCTCAGATACATGAGGGTGGTATAAGGGGAAGAATCATTAGACAAAGGAGAGAACACAATAACGATATATGGATTCCTGATAAAACAATAGATATAAGAAGTCTTGGAAAAAATGAATCTATTAACATAGATATGAATACTGCCTCCATTCAAGCCTTTTATGATGCAATTCAGAAGTGTATAAATATACTAAATCAAGAAGGAATTTCATATGGAGAGAAGAGATATGCGGTAGTAGATCCTAATTCTGTAATTATTACGGATGAAAATAAAACGACATACATTAAAAAAATTCTAGAAGCAGGGTATGATAAGGAGACTTGGGACAGCCTAAGTGAATCTAATCCTTCATTAGTAACAAAACTCTCATATGCGAGAATTATTACAGAGAGAAAAGATATCCTTAACAAATTCAAAAGAAACTTAGACTTAGAAAAGGATGAGCATTATTGGCAAACTTTTTTCAGAGAAAACACATGGATCTTTGGGTATGGATTAAAATATCAGTTCCTCAATTTAATTACTTCACAACCAATATATTCAGGTCCTAATTTTCTAGGAAAATCAGAACAGCGAGGAGATTACTTGATGTCATCAAAAGCTGAAAAGAAATTCACAGCTTTAGTTGAAATAAAAAAACCAAATACTACAATAGTTAAGGATGGTCTGTATCGATCAGAGACTGCGAAATTGGGTCCAGAGTTATTATGGAGTGTTTCACAATTACAAACAAATTGTAATTCTTGGTTTAGGGAAGGATCTCGTGGTGATAGTTCAAGAGACACACTTGAATCAGAAAACATATATACCTTTGAGCCAAAAGGTATATTAGTTATTGGTCATACAAAACAATTAGACAGTAGAGAAAAACTATACACATTCCAGCAATTTAGAAAAAATCTTCATAATCCAGAAATCCTAACGTTCGACGAGTTATACGAAAGAGCTAAATTTATCGTCGAGGATACATGATTAAAGGTTTTATAAAAAATACAAAACTCCTTGAGGAAACATCAAAAGTCCCTGATTCTATGGAATGGTTAGATATAAGAAAAACTATTTTACAAAAAGTTTCTACAATTAGGAAATCCTCAATGATAGCAATTATTGGACCATTCGGCTCTGGTAAAAGTACTATGTTAGATAAAATTGAGAAAGAAATAAGCAATAATAAAAATTTCTGGTTTAACTTTGAAGCTTGGAAATACCCAGAAAGAGAAAACTTATGGGAAAACTTTATCTATGACTTTGCGATATCCTCTAAAGTGATAACAAAAGAGGATGTCTTCAAAATCATTCATGGAGAATTAAGAGGTGGGAAAAAAATTATAAAAAGGATATTAATGCTTTTAACTTCTATTGCAAAATTAGATTATGTCGGGACACTCTTCACAGAGAATTTAAAAGAATATCCCGTTACACGCATCAATGATTATCAAAAATTACTTGATACAGTAGTTTACAAATTAAATAAGCCTATTTTTATAACAATAGAAGATATTGATCGATCAGGCGATTATGGAATATTTTTTCTCGAAACCCTAAAAAACTACTTAGCAAAGACATCTTTTAAAAAAAGAATATTATTTCTAATCCCTATAAACACAAAAAACTATAACGAAGAAATTGAAGGATATCTTAAAATTATCGATTATTTTCAATTCTTTAATCCTCCATATGTAAATTTCTTAAAGTTTGTTGACGATTATTTAAGAGATGATTTAAAAACTCCTAATAATCATTTGGTACTGGCCGAATTTTTATCTCAATATTTCATTCAACACCCAGACTTTACCTTAAGGAAACTAAAACTTATATTACGACAAGCAAATATAATTTATAAGAACCAACTTTCTGATGATAAACATCCCGATTGGAGATTAACATTATGTGCAGAAATTATGAAATTTACTCCAATTACAACAGATTCGAATATTACATACTACGAAAGTATCTCAATACATAAAGGCTTACCAACAAATAACATTTTTAGTGCATATATTGAAGCAATTAGAAAAAATAGCAGTACTATTTTGGATACTGAAAAAGAGCTGCTACAGCCCTATTATAAAATTCTCACAATTCCCAAAAATCCAAACACTCAGGCAGAAGATTATATATCTGTACCATGGGTAGGTAAAAGTGGTTATCCTAGAATGAATGAGGATGCTATATATTTAGAAGATTTCTATTTCAAATATAACTAACCAATGACCGAATCTCAACTAGAACAAAATATAATAGAAAGATTAGAGATACAAGGATATAAACATATATATGGGCCAGATATTGCTCCAGATATTACTAATATAGAAAGAGAATCCTTTGAAGATGTAATACTAAAACAAAGATTAATAAACAGTATAAAAAAGTTAAATCCAAACATACCTGAACAAGCAAAACAACAAGCATTAAAACAAATATTAAATATACATGGAATAGATCAAACAACAAACAATGAAACATTTCATAAATATTTAACAGACGGAATAGAAGTAGAATACCTAAAAGATGGAAATATAGTAGGAGCAAGAGTAAATATTGTTGATTTTGAAGATCCTTCTAATAATGAATACCTATGTATAAACCAATTTGCTGTAAAATATAACAACATAAATAAAAGACCAGACATAATACTCTTCATAAATGGACTACCATTAGTAGGAATAGAACTTAAAAATCCAGAAGATGAAAAAGCAACACTAGAATCCGCATATAACCAATTCCAAACATACAAACAGTATATACCACAGCTATATGATTACAATTCTCTTTTAGTTATTTCCGATGGAATAGATGCTAAATATGGCTCTCTAACATCCCCCTGGACTAGATTTATGGTATGGAAAACAAAAGATGGAATAAAAGAAGACCCAAATACAGAACCACAAATAAATACACTAATAAATGGATTACTAAAACACTCTACTCTCCTAGAAATAATTAGAGATTTTACTGTATTTGAAAAAGAGAAAAAATATGATGAACATACAGGCCTAATACAAGTAGAGACAACTAAAAAGATAGCAGCATATCACCAATATTTTGCAGTTAAAAAGGCAGTAAAAACTACAATAGAAGCAGCATCACAACAAGGGAATGGAAAAGCAGGAGTTATGTGGCATACACAAGGGAGTGGTAAATCTCTATCTATGGTATTTTACGCTGGAAAAATAGTTAAAGAATTAAATAATCCAACAATAGTTGTAATTACTGATAGAAATGATTTAGATGATCAACTCTTTGACACATTTGCCGCATCAAAACAATTACTAAGACAAGAACCAATACAGGCAAAATCCAGATCAAACCTTAGAGAACTTCTAAACACTACTGGTGGGGGAATAATATTTAGTACAATACAAAAATTTTCTCCCTTTGAAAATGAAGATACTTTCCCATTACTTAGTGATAGAAAGAATATTGTAGTTATATCTGACGAAGCACATAGATCACAGTATGGGTTTGGAGCAAAGACACAGTATATCAAAGATAAAACAGGACAAGAGACAGGAACAAGAACGACATATGGATATGCAAAGTACTTAAGAGATGCACTTCCTAATGCCTCCTTTATTGGGTTTACAGGTACTCCAATAGAGAAAGAAGATAGATCTACCCCTGCTGTATTCGGAAATTACATAGATATATATGATGTATCACAAGCAGTAGAAGATGGCTCAACTGTAAGAATCTACTATGAGAGTAGATTGGCAAGAATACATCTTAAAGAAGAATACAAAAATCAACTAGACGAACTAGTCGATGAAATATCAGAAAGAGAAAACTCCCTAGCAGAAGAAGCCAAGATTAAATGGACAAAATTAGAAGCAATTGTAGGAAACGAGGAAAGAATAAGAGATCTTGCCAGAGATATTATAGAACACTACTGTGCAAGAGAAGAAACTTTCAAAGGTAAGGCAATGATCGTTTGTATGAGTAGAAGAATAGCAGTAAAAATGTATGAAGAAATTGTAAAATTAAAACCAGAGTGGCATAGTGATGATAAACACCAAGGGAATATTAAAGTAATTATGACAAGCTCTTCGACAGACCCTCTTAATTGGCAAGCACATCACACAAATAAAGAAGATAGAAAATACTTAGCACAAAGATTTAAAGACCCTGATGATCCATTTCAAATAGCAATTGTAAGAGATATGTGGTTAACAGGCTTTGATGTCCCCTGTGTAACTACAATGTATATAGATAAACTAATGAAAGGACATACTCTTATGCAATCTATTGCAAGAGTAAATAGGGTTTATAAAGAAAAACAAGGAGGTCTAATAGTCGATTACATAGGTATAGCTTCAGAATTAAAAAAAGCATTAAATGTATATGCTGCAAGTGGAGGAAAGGGTAATCCTATTCTTGATATAAATGAAGCTCTAATTGTAATGAAAGAAAAATATGAAATTGTTAAAAACTTGCTCTGGGGATTTGAATATGAAAGATACTTTAAAGCAGATGTTAATGAAAAATTAACAATTTTACTTGAAGCTCAAGAATTTATACTTAGTAAACCTAATGGTGCTGAAGAATATATTAAATATGTAACCGAACTATCTAAAGCATTTGCATTGGTAGTTCCACACCCAGATGCTATGAGTAAAAAAGAAGAAATTGGACTATTTCAGGCTATTAAAGCAAGATTAATCAAATATGAACCAAAAGATCCAGGAGAAAGTAGAAGAGATATTGAAACAGCAATAAAGCAACTAGTTGATAAAACAGTTGTATCAGAGGGTGTTATAGACATTTATCAAGAAATGGGTATTAAAAGTCCTGATATTTCAATTCTTTCAGATGAGTTCTTAGAAGAAGTAAAGAATTTTAAATACAAGAATCTATCAATTGAATTACTTAAGAAATTGATAAATGATGAAATTAAAATTCGTAGTAGAAAAAATATCATACAAAGTAAAAAAATATCAGAGATGCTTGAAGCTGCCATTAAGAAGTATCAGAGTAATCTGTTAACCTCTGCTGAAGTAATTAATGAACTAATTAAGATAGCTAAAGAAATAAAAAATAGTGATATTCAAATAAAAGAGTTAGGGTTATCAGAAGAAGAAATCGCTTTTTATGATGCTTTAGCAAACAATATGAGTGCAAAAGAGATTTTAGGAGATAAAGTACTTAAGGAGATTGCACAAGATCTAGTAGAACAAGTTAAAAAGAATACTAGTATTGATTGGACAATTAGAGAATCTGTTAAAGCGAGATTAAGGGTTTTGGTCAAAAGAACATTGCGAAAATATAATTATCCCCCAGACAAACAGGCAAATGCAACTGAAATGGTATTAAAACAAGCAGAATTATTTACTGAAAATAACATATAATCAATCTTAAATTACCTGGTAAATTACTCCTCTTTGTATTAATAAAAGAAGTCAAGAAAAAGTTTTCAGGATTTCTTAGCTCAAAAAATCTTTCTCTTATAATTTTTACAACCTCCTATTATTAATCACTATTTTTATTTATACACTCCTATCTAAATATTTATTAAATTTATTTGTTTATACTCTAACCTTAATTTAAAATACTCTTCAAACTCTTTTTTAAATTCCTTCTTATTATTAATATTAGGCAACCTTCTTAAGAAGTTAATTACCCTATTCTTACCATACCTCTTTATTAATCCCTCAACTACAAAACCTGCTTCTGAATATACATCTTTATCCTCATGTGAATAATAATTAAGAAAACTCTTAAATTCCTTTGGTCTTTCTTTTGTACTTAACTGATCTGAGACATATACTGCAAATCCTTCATCTAACCATATTGGTCCTTTACCTTGAGAAAGAATCATATAGAAGAGATGGCTTAATTCATGTTTTAGTAAAGAATAATATTCTTTATCAGTATATTTATGAATACTCTCCTTTTCATAACTTTCTGGAGAAAGGAGAAGTAACTTATTATGACTCAACACTCTTCCAGTAACCCAATCTTCTGTTTCATATCCTGATATTAAATTAAAATCTTCTCTGCTGTTTACAAGATATATTACAGAAGTATTATCTACCCAATTAATACCATAGAAGTCTATTAATTCCTTCATGGCTTCATTATAAAAAGGTAATACTTTACTATTATCTGATTCTTTTGTTATTACATCATATATATTAGGCATATATTAATATAAATAAAAAATTACAGTGGTGATCGTAGAATAGTAGATTAAAAACCTTTATACACATCCTTTTCGAACTGTTTCTCTAAGTGATTTCTTCTTCGTCCCATTTTTAATTGTTCCCTATTCTCTCTACTCGTTTTGTATTGATTTTTTAGTATATAAAACATCTTTTCAGGAAGATCACCCATAATATATAAACTAAAACTAATGATAATCAAGGAATATCCGAATATTATAATTGAAACAGAATTATCAA
>JAGPKW010000038.1 GCA_018053685.1 Patescibacteria group bacterium | reverse complement strand
TTAGTTATTAATTTAACATCTGCCTTTCTATTATCCTCTTTATTACTAGTTACTATTACTCCTGCACCAGCCCATTCTTTCTTAAACTTTTCAGATTCTCCTAAGAGTACCATTCCTTTTAATAACACGAGATTGTTTACGATATCTTCTGTTCTCCATTGTTTAATTAATTCTTCCATTAGTAATTAATAAAAGATTATTACAGAATTATATAATAATAAAAAAAAAGAATTAAGCGTGGGATTATTTTGAAACATATTATTAAAGAATCGGAGCAGTTTTATTGAGATTATTTTTGAGTATATACGGAAAATAAATATTATTAAAACCTCTTGGTTCAAAGGCATCATACTTCGATCATATCATTAATCTGAATAATTCATGCTTAACACAATTCACTTCCTTCTATTGTGATTTCCAAATCTCTTTCTTTCTCAGATATTCCTGGGTTCTTTCCTTTTAACTCTGACGACTATTCTTTGCAATATTCAATATTAAGAAATTTTTAAATCCTCTCTTTTAAAAGCCTCTTTTGGTTCTATATTAGTTCAGAATAGGGATTTTAAAGATACAATTAATAAGTGAATTGGGGAGATATATCTTGTTTTTAATGATTTCTGTTTGGATATAAATAGCAGGATATATGATTTAATGAATATTTTGAAAGATATGTATTTTGCAGATCCTGATACTAAGAGCAATTATTCTATTAAAAAGATATTACCTGTATTAGCTCTTGATATTTCATACAAGGATAAGGATATACATATTAAAAAAGATTTACTTATATACTGAGAATTAGATACATATATACTATGGTTAGGATATTTAAAGAGTTGGAGAAAATAATTTAACAAATTCTAGGAACAGGTTTATATTTTTCAATAAACTCTCCATTCTTAAATGATTTTTCTAAATAGCAACCTCTTGGAACTCTTTCATTTGTAAAACTGAAGCCTTTTCTATAAGGATTTGTCTTATAAAAGTCAATACAATAGAAAAATTTATCTACATATTCTTCAAGTAATACAGTATCAATATCGGGAACCTCTTTAAGAATTCTCTCCCTTAAAATACCTTGTTTTTGCCACTTAGTAGCATTAAAAACACAAACATTCTTTACGAAAGTGAAAAAATAATTAACTCCAACTGGTTCAGACTGTTCTCTTATACTCCTCATCCAAACATGAAAACTATATTCAACAGGTTTTAAATATTTCTGTAAAGCCATTTATTATAACTTAATAAAATTAAGGATATATCTAAGAATAAATTTCTTTTATCTTTGCCTCAAACTTTTTGGGAATAGAAAACCCTTTTTCATTTATTTTCTTTAATGCTTTAAAGGCTTTATACTTTGACCCATTTTTAGACAATCCGATTTCTTCCTCAATGTCATTTTCTAAAACAACTGACTTACCTAAAGTAGGATTTATGGAATCTTCTATTTGTTTAGATTTCTGATCTGATAAAGTAATCTGCTCTTTAGTTTTTGAAGATTGATGATCTTTATCATAAACTACAACATATTCGATATTAAATTTATTAAGTAAATATTCATAAATCGGAATGCTTTCTTTGCTTCCACAATCTATTAATGAATAGCCATGTTTGAAAATTCCTAATTTATCAGCAATATAAGGTATAATCGTTTTCTCAGTTTGACCTTCTACTAAAATAGTTTTTTCTGAAAAGAAAATCTCTCCTCTTTCTGGATTAATCCAATATATCAAATTAAATGTTTTTTTGTCGTTTAACTCTTTAAATAAATCCTCTCTGCACTGAAAGATTTCCGTAGGACTAGTTCTCCCATTTTTTCTGACAATACAGATAGATTTATACAAAGATAGGTCTAAAAAGAAACTAGAATGGGTTGTTATTATTACTTGGTGATTCTTCTCAGAAAGCTGTTTTAATGAACTAAAAAATTCTCTTTGAGCTTGAGGATGTAAATAAAGTTCTGGTTCTTCAATTATAATAAAAGAAGAACTAGACGTTCTTCTTCCAGTTTCTTTTGTGCCTTTCTGTTGTTCTATTTCTTGAGATATTTCAGACCAAGATTTTATTAAAGCAAAAAGCAGAGATCTTTGAAGACCATGGCCTTTATATTCTATTCCTGTTTTTACACCATCATCTACAATCACTTCTGTTCCTAATTTGAAAATTTCATTTATGTCTGGAGGTGTTATCTCTATATCTATTTTTGTATTCCAAGTAGATAATTCTTTTTCTAATCTATCTTCAAGATTTGCTAATTCTTTTGGACGACTTTTATTCTTTGTTCCATCATCCAGATTCTTATTTAATGTTTGTGTCAATGTAAGCATCTTACCTTTCGCTTCTTTATAGACTGGATTATTTTCAGACATTTCTTGAATAGCAACAGAAAGAATTTTATTAAATACTGAAGATCCTTTTAGATTCAGTTCATCCAAAGTGTCCTTTAAAGATGGTATAAAAAGTATATTTCCAAAAATCCCTTGTGCAATATTGTTATAACCCAAGAATTTAGTTTCTTCTAATATATATTCGTATTCTATATCATCTTTAGATTCCAAAAATTCAAATAAAGCTTTCCTTATATCGTCTTGAAGTATCCTTCCTTCTTGTGGTAATAAACTAAAAAAGGGAAGTTTTTTTGCCTTTTCTCTAGATGTATATTTTATACAAATTTCTTCTCTTAAAAGTTTTTCTTTCGGAGTTTCTTTATATCCATGATAAGAAAAGCCATCTTCTGTGTTTGCAACTTTTCTTACTTTTATCGTGTTCTCATGTGTTAAATACTTCCTAAATTGAGATTTATCGTGATCATCTAGTTCATCAAATTCTATTTCAACCCACAACTCTTTACTCCCTTTTCTATAATCCTTTTCACATAAGCTTATTTCTCCAAAGAAAAATAGAATTGCAGAAAGGATATTTGATTTTCCATGATTATTTTGACCAATAAAAATCATTAATTTTTCAAAATCCATAGAGATATCAGCAATTGATCTCCAATTATGAATTTTTAACTCTTTTATTTTCATTGCTAATTACATTATCAATTCTTATTTTAGCCATCTTAGCATATCTCATCTCTTTTTCTATGCCTATCCAATTTCTTTGAAGAATTTTTGCAACACATGCTGTAGTTCCAGATCCTAAGAAAGGATCTAAAATAACATCTCCCCTATCAGAAGATGCAATTATTATCCTTTTTAACATTTCTTCTGGTTTTTGAGTCGGATGCAAGGATTTATTACTTCCTTTTTCCTTCAGCCTTTCTTTCCCTTGTACCAAAGGCATACTCCACATATCCCTCATCTGTTTATTAGATCCGTCCTTTCTCTTTTCAGGATTAATTTTCTTAACTTGTTCATAATTAAATTTCCATTTCTTACCTTTTACAGCCCATACTACAAACTCTGTTGAGTGTGTAAACGTCCTTTTTGTCATATTTGGCATAGCATTTGTTTTGTACCATGTAATAATGTTATTTATCTTCATTCCATTTTTTTTTAGAGCCATCACAACCTCCCCAATATTGTGATACGAGCAAGAGATATATAATGATCCATTTGGCTTTAATAATCTTTTAACTTCCTTTACCCAAGACTTTGTAAAATTGAAATATTCTTTATCTGTCATTTTATCCCAATCTTCATTGACCATTTCCCAATCCCCACCAGTAGTATTACCTTTCCATTTCAGTCCATTTCCAGAAAGATTATAAGGTGGATCTGCAAATACCAAATCAATTGAAGATTTAGGGAAATCTTTCATGATATCTAAGCAGTCACCATTGTATATATGATTTAATTTCATCTGAGAATTTCCTCTTTCCAATTGTTTATAAATTCTGGAATCTTAGAATACCACTCTTGTGAACTAGAGATTATACTTGTTTCTTCTAATATTCTGTCATAAAGAGATTCTAGCATTTCATGCGTAAAAGTTCGTCCCTGTCCCTTATATATAACAAGCGTATCTAAGATATTCAAAAAATCATTAATAGATAAGGGAACTATTTTCTGAGTCCTTTCATCCTCAAAGCCATATTTTATTGAATTCCAGAAAGTATTAATTGTATCCCTATGAACTGATGGAGCTATAAATATACAATAAGCAGGTTTTGATTGATTTCTTTCTTCAAAATCCCTTAGATGTCGCATAACTGGTTGTCCTTCGTTATACCATTGATCTCTTCCACGAAGCATCGTTACTTCACAAATAGCATTAAAAGATTCATAAAAGCATTCAATATCCGGTTTTCCTGCTGGAGCAGTAAAAGTCGGTTGATTATCATCACCTACTGAATAATTAGGTTTTATTTTATCTGCATCATTTAAAGAGTATAACCCCAACGCAGAATATTTTTCTAACATTAAACTTTTATTCTCTTGTTGATAAATATTTTTTAATCCTTCTATATATTGTTTGATGTTTTCTAATTGCTGAGATTGCTTATGTATAATCTCCCCTTGAAGTTCGTGTCTATATTCCCTTAGAGAATTAATTGCTGATTGTGCTTCTTCTGAAGTATGATATTCAGGAGATTCCTTGTGCACAATACTTAACGATTCCTCTAATTCATTAATTTCTACAAGTAGTGCTTCTGCTATTCTCTTTAAATCAGTAATATTATTCCAGGGCAATTCTGGCAATGAATTATCTCCAAGATAATCAATATAATCATCTTCACTCTCAAAATCTTTTGATTCTAAGGTTAAAGTAGACAACATTTCTTCTATCTCTATTAAACGTCTTGGTTCTAAATCTACATAATAACCATTACCTCTTATATACAAATACCTTGTTAATCTAAAATTTCGCAAAATTGTATCTCCATAATCCTTCAGATTATGAATATTTCTTTCTATTTCTTCATTATCTTCTGTTCCTAACCAATCCTTCAGAAAATTCTTCCTAAAATCAGAAAATATTCTATTTTTCTCTATTCTACTTTTTCCATACTGCTGATTTCTCAACTCAATGATTTTGTCTACACTAGAGTTTACATCTGAGACACAAATTAATGTAGGGACAAAAAGGGAGAATTCTTGTTTACTTAAACCTTTGGCTTTTTTATTTAAACTTGTCATTTTCTCGTTAACTTTTTTAATCAGTGACAATGTTGCAAGAAATGGTTTAATATCATAACCATCATCAGAAGAATAACCATCTAAAGGATTTGGTAGTTGCCATTTAATAAAATAATAGAAAAAAGTGCTTCCTATATCTTCTTTGTCTAAAAATTCCTTACCTAAGTCAGTTATTATGACAGGTCCTCTAGATTCCTTTGCTATTGCTAAACCTTTTTGTGTAAGTGGAGAAACAGATGTTCTTCCTCGAAGACCTGGATCATCTCTTAATGCACGAGATTGTGTCTTCATAAAATTAAAAATCTCTGTGGCTTGGTCAAAAGACATTGTATTTTCCTCAATCTCGTAATAATGATCTAATCTCTCTGGCAAATTTCGAGGATGATAGAGCCTATTTTTTATTAATAAAGTTTGAAACTTTACCTGACCTTCTACATCAAAATTTTCACCTTCCATTTCTTCCAATACACGCAAAAACGGTAAGATACGCTCTGGATTTCTGATTGTAGTAGATAGTGACCAAGGCTTTTTCACATTGCTATTATATAACTTTACAATAAAAAATTCTCTCTTTGTTATTTAAATTTCTGTTTTTACCTGTAGTAAAAGCTTTATACTTTGTTTCGAAGACTTTCACCTTCCCTTTTTTACATAAAATTCTCTTGATTTCTTCATCACTAATTTTTGCATTGGAACGCCCATCTTTTGTTTCTCCAGTATCATTATATGACAACAAAATATGTTTCGCGTCTGCATTAGAGATCAATTCTTCAAAGGATTTAACCGCATCTTTTAGACAATACTTACTCTTTATGTGATTTCTATTCATTTTCCTAGCGATTCCAAATACTTCAGGTTTTTTCCACTCTACTATGTTTTCTAAAAGATGATACGCATCAGAATATTGTCTAGAATTATAAGGTGGGTCAAGATATAAAATATCACAAGAAATTTTTTTAACTAAATTATTAGCATCTTCATTGAAAATTACATTCCTCTCATTATTCTCTATATGAATATTAGGAACTAAGAGTTTAATAGGCATTACTGTATCTAAGTTTCTTCTAAAAGCATCATAGTGTCCAACAGTATTTGCAACTTTATCCATTGCATATATCAATGAGGTTAGAAGTAAATCTTTTTCATCAACACTTTCAGATATTTTATCTATTGTTTCTCTAATTAATCCTATTTTTCTTGCATTCTCATAAGAAAAATACATACCTCCAAAATTGTTCGATACATAATTATCTTGGTTGGGACGAAGATTATTTAAATACTTAATTTTTTCATTTAAAAGAGATCTATTAACATTGGTAATTCCTAAAAAAGATTTTAAGGCAATATAATTACTTTTTAATAAATCATTAGAGATAATTTGATTGTGTGGTTTGTTAAAAAACTCACCAACTACACCAGTGCCAGCAAATGCATCACAAAATATATCAAACTCTCCAATATTTTCATCTACAATTTGCTTTATGAAATTTAGCAATTTATATTTATTACCTAAAAAACGTCGATTATTTAAATCAAAAGTTTGTCCGAGATTTTCGAAAGAAAATGCTAACTGGTCTGTTGCTATACCCAAGGCATGAGAAAGTTTTGAAACTTTAGAGAAAGAAGGATCCTCTATTAAACCTGTCTCTATCTTCGTAATTGTAGTATATTTAACCCCTGACCTATCAGCTAACTCTCTCTGAGTTAAACCTTGAAGTTGTCTATAATGCTTTATCGACTGGCCTATTGAATTCTCCATTAATTGATAGTAGCATATCCCTTCAAATAAGAACATTGTTTTTAAGAAAAATCCTATTATAGGATAGGTAGCTCCTAACCTATAACCCAACCCCTCCTATCTCTTCTCTCTTCCTCCTCTCTATTTCTAATATACATACAATATCTTATTGTATACACATAATCTTTGTTTTTAATAACTCTGTATATTCATTTCCTAAATCATCCATACTATTTACATAATGTACACATATATTATAAAATTTCATAATTCTTTAAAACTTTTATAATCTAACTCTAAACCAAAATACTCCTCAAATTCTTTCTTAAAATCATATTTACTATTAACATTAGGTAATACCTTTAAAAAACCTATTACCATTTCCTTACCAAACTTGTTTATCAACCACTCTACAACAAAACCCGATTCTGAATACACCTTCTCATCTTCATAAGAGTAATATTTAAGAAAGTTTTTAAATTCCTTAGGTCTTTCTTTTGTACTTAATTGATTAGAAGTATATATAGCAAAACCCTCATCTAACCATACAGGTCCCTTTCCTTTAGAAAAGGTTATATAAAACAGATGAC
>JAGPKW010000037.1 GCA_018053685.1 Patescibacteria group bacterium | reverse complement strand
TAAGAAATTCATCGAAATTTATTTCTAAAAGAGTTTTATCAAGATCTATTAACAAATGTTCCATCATATTTATTATTATAACAAAAAAAATATTATAAAAAAATTTTTAACTTTTAGTTTACAAAGTTCCTGACCACCTGTACACTAATTTTAGTTTACAAAAATAGACAGCCTACTTTTGTAAACAATTTCTAAATTTTACGAGGTCTCTTAAAAAGTCACCCAAGCCATCATTCCTGTGGAAGTAGGAATTTATATACTAATAAAATACTGGATTCCCGTTTATACGGGAATGACAAATTGGGTGTCATTCCTGCGAAGTAGGAATTTATATACTAATAAAATACTGGATTCCCGCTTATACGGGAATGACAAATAGGGTGGAAATGAAATACTGGATTCCCGCTTTTGCGGGAATGATATTTGCTGGGATGGGAACGACAAACGGTAAGAGAATGTCAAAATTGAGATTTCTTCAGAAATCTCAATACAAGGTCTTGACAAATATATATATATATATATTAAAATTATTTTGAGAATATTTTAGAAGGAGGTGAGTGGGAACAAAAAGGAAAATAATAAATCTAAAGAAGGAGGAAAAAAATGAAAAAGATATTAATTGGTTTACTAATTTTAGGGTTAATAGGGGTATTTGGATTAAAAGGTTACAATAATATTGTTGTTAGTGAGAATGAAAATGAACTATACAAAAAAAATGCTATTGAGTTTATAAAAAACCAAGAAGAAATAATTTTTCAACTTAAAGGTTCAATTCCTACCTCTCCTTTTGTTTATAAAGATAAGTATGGAAATGATAGAACAATAGTTTTTGGGGTTGAAAAAGAGAGTAAAATTATTGGTAGGATTGTTATAAATTATGATAAAAATAATCCAATATTTCTTGAATTTGCAGAAACTCCTCCACCTCATCTTATTGATGTAGAGAAAGAAGTGGCTTCAAAAATTTCTTTAAAGGAAAATCAATATTTAAAAAATGAAGAGTTTATATATATATTTCCATTACTCTTCTTTATTCACTTTGATGTCATAGAAGAAGATAAAAAGGTTGATGATTTATACTTTTTCTGGAATGAGAAAAAGATTGTAAGTATAAATGAAATACCCGAGTTTGAGAGAATTGGAAAAACTAAAGTTGAATATTCAGAGATTAAAGGTTATTACAGCAAAGTCCTTTATGATGTTCCAGATTATTCAACCAATAATACTAATCTGTGTAATTCTTGTGGTCCTGTTGCTGGAGCTAATATTTTAGGTTATTGGGATAAACATGGTTATCCAAAACTGCAATTAGATGGAGATGAATCCACAGGATCACAATTAACTACATGTTTATGGTATGATATGGGAACAAGTTGTATATATGGAACACCTGTTAATAATTTTAGAGGTGGTATAGTTATTCACACAAATAATTGTTTACATCCTCCTTATAATTGTTGTTACAAATTTACAACTTCATGGCAAAGACCTCCATCATATAATTCTCTTGTAATTGAAATTAACAATAATAGGCCTTTAGCTATCTTATTTGGATGGCCAGGAATAACACCACCCCATCCAACATATGGTTACCATTGGGTTGTTGGGATTGGTTATGCATATGGTTCTAATCCTCAATATTACACTTTTTACATAAGAAATGGATGGGGTGAAGGTAATGTAGTTTTAGATTATCCTTCTACTGAACCATATATTCATGGATATGTCAAAATTTACCCTGGTTCATAAGATTTTATTTCTGATAATAATATTATATTTTTTGGTGTTTGGTAACTATAATTATATTTATTTAGGAAGAGGTTTTTCTCCTCCTCCTTATAGTTCATTATTATTAGTTAACTTGATAAATAATAAACCAATATCAATAAAAGAATTTGGATTAAATACAGAAATTCCTGGAAGGGAAATATCAATTCTCACACACAATTTAATAGAGACAAAAGATGGAGATATTTATGCAGGAGGCTTATTCTATCTTATTAAGAAACTTCCAGAAGATGGATTAAAGAAAGAAGATGCAATTAGAATTGTATATGAGAAAGAGGGTAAAAAACTAAAGAGTATATTTCTATCTTATCTCTACTTCCCAGATAAATATTCACCTTTTGAAGATTGGTGGTGGGTAATAAGAACAGAAGATAACTCTATCTATATGATTAATTATAAAAACGGTAAAATATATGAAGCTAAAGAAATTCTTTATTAATATTGTATGGGGCATTTCAGTAATACTTTTATATACACTTTTTATCTTTCTATTTAAAAACATAAGTACATATATATCACTTATCTTTCTTTCTCTCTCATCTTTTATCATCACACTTCTCATTGAGCCATTTTTCCCCATTCTCTCACCTCTATATTACCTAATTTCAAAATTTCTTTTACTCTTTCTTCATTCATACTTCACTTTCCTCTATAACACATGGATTCTCATATACTTTTATAATGGAAAAGTTTTCTTAAACCCCAAAATTATCTTTGACAATCATATCTTTATTGAGAAATCACTCGATACATTTAAAGTAATATATCAATTCAAAATAGGATTATTAGAGATAATATTTGTAACTATAGGAGCATTGATAGGTTTAGTTATAAAAAGATTATATTTTAAGAATAATGAGGAAAAAGAGAGTAAAGAAATCAAATTAAATTATTTTTATCTAATATCTTTTGGATTTTTTACCTTCATTCTCTTTCATCTTGCTATTAATCTTTCAGTAATTTATAACTTTTATTTTAAATATATAGGTAGTTTCTATCTTTTTATTTCATCTCTAATAAGCTCAATAATATTTTTAAGACCTTTTTATAAAAGTATTAAAAATGAAAGAAAACTTATTTACTATTTTTATCCAATTCTTTTCTACTATCTATCCTTATTTATTCTATCTCCATTAAGTTTTATAGTAAATATTTTAAACAGAATTATTGTATTTCCATATGAGGGATTAATATTTGTTTTAATTGGCTTCTACTTCAGGTTTACCACAATAAAAAGGGTAAAGCATTTAAATAAAGAGGGAATTGAAATAAAATAAAAATAAATCAAAAAGAATATAAAATGAAATTTTTAGTTAATTTTCTATTTAGATTTACTGAAGAACTTAAAAAATATAAAATGAATTTGAGTATAAAGTGAGAAAGAACAAAAAGGAGAGAAATAAATCTAAAGAAGGAGGAAAAAAATGAAAAAGATATTAATTGGTTTACTAATTTTAGGATTAATTGGGGTATTTGGATTAAAAGGTTATAATAATATTGTTGTTAGTGAGAATGAAAATGAACTATACAAAAAAAATGCTATTGAGTTTATAAAAAACCAAGAAGAAATAATTTTTCAACTTAAAGGTTCAATTCCTACCTCTCCTTTTGTTTATAAAGATAAGTATGGAAATGATAGAACAATAGTTTTTGGGGTTGAAAAAGAGAGTAAAATTATTGGTAGGATTGTTATAAATTATGATAAAAATAATCCAATATTTCTTGAATTTGCAGAAACTCCTCCACCTCATCTTATTGATGTAGAGAAAGAAGTGGCTTCAAAAATTTCTTTAAAGGAAAATCAATATTTAAAAAATGAAGAGTTTATATATATATTTCCATTACTCTTCTTTATTCACTTTGATGTCATAGAAGAAGATAAAAAGGTTGATGATTTATACTTTTTCTGGAATGAGAAAAAGATTATTAAAAAAGGGGGCATACCCGAATTTATAAAAGTTAAATTATTAAATAATATACTTTCATCAAAGTCATATACTATTCTCAATGATGTAGCAGATTATGATACATATGATACTAGATATTTATGTAACAATTGTGGACCTGTATCTGGAGCAATTATATTAAATTATTGGGATAAAAATGGATATAGTAATTTACAATCTGATAGCGATAGACTTATAGGTGAAGTTTTAACTAACTGTCTTTTTCACGATATGAGCACAAACTGCATATGGGGAACACCTCCTGGTAATTATGTTAGAGGAATTTGTTATCATGCAAATAATGTACATAATGGATATAATTGTAATTATCATTTTACTTATAATACAAACTGGGATCCTAAATATGGTGACATATGCTATGAAATAAATAATTCAAGACCATTAGGTATATTAGTAAGATTTATATCTGGTTCTCTTCATTGGATTACTTGTTATGGATATTATTTTGGTTATGGTGGATATTATATTTATGTAAGAGATGGATATGGTAATGGTGAGGTAATAGTTAATTGGGATGCACCAGAGATACCAGATGGATCAATTTCTTTTTGGACATTAGTATATATTTATCCTTCTTATTAGTATGAAGTTTTTTAGATTAGATTATTTTATTTATTTAATTATTATTTTAATTTCTTTAATTCCTCTAAACTTTTCAGCACCAGGTGAATTAGAAATATCTTTAATTGAGATAGAGAATTCAGAATCAAATGCTCTATGGAGAGAGGATGTTGGTGGAAGTGGATATTTTGATTATGAGCCCATTAAAAAGTATGAGAAAGTTTCAAAGTATACCTTTAATCCTGAAGGGTATGCTCCTTACTCTATAAGTTCTAATCCAATTCTATTTAAAGATACAATTTATATAACTTTTAAGGATTATCTTGTTGCATTGAATTTAAAAGACGGAAAAGAAAAATGGAGAATGAAAGTTTCAATTGATCCTAAAACATCAATTACTGCAATAGATAAATACATTTTTTTCCCAGAAAGAAAATCAACTTCAATCATTGGAATTGATACAGAAAGTAAAGAGATTGTATTTAAATATAATTTTAAAAGAGAAATAGTTATAACACCTTTAAATTATAAAGATGGAGTGATATATTTTGGAACACAATACTTTTTATGTCATGCCTCACAATCAAATGAACCTCTTCATATTATTATGAATGCTTATGATATTAAAAGTAATAAATTTATTTTTAGGTATAAAGTTATTAACCAAAGAATGATATCATATCCTACTATAGATAAAAACACCCTAATATTCACTACAAACAATATTATTGCTCTTGATATAAAAACTGGAGAGAAAAAATGGAAAAGAGTATCTGAAGGTTATGTTAGTGAACTTGTTCCAGTAAAAGATGGAATAGGATATTATTATGAAAATATAAAAGATTCATCAACTCTTTATGCAGTAGATATTCAAACAGGTCATGATATATGGAAATATGATTTTAATAAAATAGTTTTAGGTATTCCATCTATAGATGAAAAAAATATATATTTAACAAGTTGGGATGGCACACTCTATTCAATAGATAGATTAAATGGAAAGATAAACTGGGTAAAGGATAATTTTAATATTATTGATAATAGTTTAATAGTGGTAAAGGATATAATTTACCTTGTAGATGGGGTCAATCTTGTTGCATTAAATAAAGATAATGGTGAATTAATATGGAAAGGGGAAGAAAGAATTGGAAAACCAATATATTCTCCTATAGCCTCAGATAAATTTCTACTTATTCCACACTCTTTTGAATTATATCTTTATACTAACTGAATTAATTTTTATAAAATCTTAATTAAAAATATGAAGAAGGAGAAAATGAAAAAGATTTTAGTAACTCTATTGATTTTAGGGTTAATAGGGGTTCTCTCATATTTGATATGGAATCAAAATATAAATAAGAGAGAAGGACAGAATAATATAGGTGATAAAGAAGAAGATCTTGAAAAAGAAAATATAGAAACAAAAACCATCTTTCCTATTGCAGTAGGTTATGAGGCAAAATTACTTGATTTAAAATCAAGTAGTCTTTCCTCTATTCATGGTAATCCAGAGGCAGAGGTTATCTTTGGAGAATCAGTTGATGGTAAATGGATAATTGTTTCAGAAGGAAAAAGAGAAGTTGCACCAGGACCTTCACCAGATTTTTTCCTTTCTGGATGGAATCTGTATAGAGTAAATAAAGAAACTGGCGAAAAACTACCAATAGTTACTGATAAAAATGTAATTGTTGCAGTAAGATCTCCAAAAGAGGATTTAATTGCATATGTTACTTACACACATGGTTTATGGCTTGTTAATCTTGATGGAACAAATAAAAGACAGGTAATCCAAGATAACATAGTTATTGCAGGGAATATTCTTTGGGGAAAGAGAACAGGTGAACCTTTTATCTTCTGGTCTTTTGATGGAAAAAAAATAGCATTCTCAACTTTTCCAAAAGATTATAAAGGAGGAGATTTGTGGGAGACTCAAGGTGTTGAGTTATATCTTTTAAAACAGAATGAATTTAAGATTTTAGGTGAAGATATCTACAATGTTTTTAATGTTTGGGGATGGTATGATGATGATAATATACTTGTTAATATTGCTCAACCATTCATATATGATCCAAAAAAGGGAGAGGTATTAAGAAGTGAGTCAACTGGATTTCATATATTAAATTTAGAAGGAAAATGTGAATTTTTTGGTCCAGGTTATTCTGGTTCAACAGATGATGCTTTAATAAAAAATAACAAAGTATATGTACTCATACCTGAACAAAAAAGAAAAAGTAATGACCCATTTAATCCAGATTTTAATGTATCATGGCAGAATTTACAAATAGTTATTTATAACAATATAAAGGAATGGGATGAACCAAAAACTCTTGTTGAGAATTTACTAGATGGTTATTATACAAGATTTACACCAGATGGAAGAATTATTTATGAAAATAGAGAGGGAAGACTTGTAATAATAAACCTTGATGGTTCAAATCCAATAGTTTTACCAGAAGATATCAAACTACCAATCTATTTTGCAGTTTGAAATACTGGATTCCCGCTTATACGGGAATGACAAATAGGGTGGAAATGAAATACTGGATTCCCGCTTTTGCGGGAATGATATTTGCTGGGATGGGAACGACAAACGGTAAGAGAATGTCAAAATAGAGATTTCTGAAGAAATCTCAATACAAGATCTTGACAAATATATATATATTAAAATTATTTTGAGAATATTTTAGAAAGAGGTGAGAGGGAACAAAAAAGGTGAATAAAAATCAAAAAAGAAAGGAAGTATGGAAAAACTAAAAATTTTTGACGAAAGGAGATTGAAATGAAAAAAGGTTTAAAAATAATTTTATTGATTGTGTTAATTACAGGAATAGGGATAATCTCATATATTCTTATTAATAATAAAATAGAAACTTCAAAAATGGAAAAAGCAGTAAGTATACCCCTTTTATTATTAATGCCAGATGATTTTCGTAATCCAGAAACATCTTTAAAATATGGTTTTAAAGGATACATTGAAATTGGACTATTAGATGATTCAGTTTTTAATAAGATGGAGGATAAGAGCATCATACCTCTTAAAAATGGTGATGAAGTAAATGTGGAATATAAGAATATCTTATATCTTAAAAGAGGTGATG
>JAGPKW010000036.1 GCA_018053685.1 Patescibacteria group bacterium | reverse complement strand
GTAAAAAATGGAGTTGATATTTTTGATTGTGTAATACCAACAAGAAACGCAAGACATGGTCATTTATTTACAAATTTTAAAATGAATAGTTTAGATGATTTTAGTTATGATATTATTAGGATAAAAAATGCAAAATATAAAGATGATTTTACACCGCTTGATGAGAATTGCTCTTGCTACACATGTAAAACATATACAAAAGCATATTTACATCATCTATTGAATGTAAATGAAATACTTGGTATGAGATTGATGAGCTTGCATAATCTTAGATTTTATTTAAATATGATGGAAGAAATAAGGAGAGTATTAAATAGTTAATATTGCTTTTTGTGTTTTTTTCTTTTATAATGTATTTATCTTTTGGACGTATAGCTCAGATGGTTAGAGCGCAGCACTGATAATGCTGAGGTCCCAAGTTCAACTCTTGGTACGTCCACCATGTAATCTATCTATGTTGGTGTAAAAGCCAACTTTTATATTTTATTTTTATGACTTGCTAAAATTTAGATATTGTGTTATAAAATATATACAAAGTATTTAGGAGGGAAATTATGGGTTCTCATATATTTTTTTCTGATTGTCCTTGGTGCTCTAGATCTCATACTAGAGGTGTTCTACAACAGCTTGATTCTGATCTATCATTCAATGGTCAGGGGGTTCCTGTATGCCCTTATTGTCTAGGGACTGGGCTTATACCTATTAAAAAAATAAATAGCAAGAATGTTTTATCCAAATGGCACGCAATGTCTATAATGGTTAATAAAATTAGAAAAGAAAATGAAACCCTTGCAATAAGATCAGAGTTTCTTTTAGATGAAGATACTGATATAAAGTTTAAAGAAAATAATAAAAAAATAATTAATATTATGAAAGAAGCATTAGCAATTGTTGGAAATAAAGCTCCAAAAAATTGCTATGCAAGGTTAATTATAAAGAATTGAATATTGTGCACTGTCATTAATGGCAGTGCATTTTAAATATTGCAAAAATATATAGATGTGTTATAACTGGAAAATGAAATTTATATATAGGAGGCTATATATGTCTATTATTGATTCTGTATTAGGGAAATTTTGTAAAGAATGTGGTAAAAATAGGACAAAAAATGCTTCTGGCATATGTGATGAATGTATGGAAAAAATTAGATTGGAAAAAGAGATAGAAATAGCTAAAAAAAGAGTTTTATATTGCCCTAATGATGGCCACATTATGAACCCTATAATATTGAATTTGGGTTATAGTAGAAAAGTTGTTGTTTATATTTGTAATACTTGTGCTGGTGTATTTATGAATAAATATGATCTTGATCTTGTAGGTAGAAGTATTTTAGAAGAAGAGAGCGCTATATTTAATGAGCAGTTAAAAGAATACTCTCCTACGTTAAGCTTCTAAGAGGTTTATATGACTGTTAAATTTAAACCCGAATGTTATAAAATAAGATTAAAGTATTGTAGGGAGAACATAGATTTATTAAATAAAATAATTTCTTATAGAAAAAATATGGGGCATGATATAGTAGATATATATGAAAAGGGGAAATTAAAAAATTTTGAGATGCTTAAAGATGCAATATCAAAGAGAGATTTTAAGAAGTATGCAGATTATAACTTTTATTATGCTTTGATATTGCCTGGGTCTAAAGAGATAGAAATATGTTTTATATTGTAAATCTTGTAAATCAAGCGCCATTTAATAATGGCGCTTTTCATTTGAAAATTAGGTCGTTTTTTGTTAATATAGAAGATATGAAAATAAATTATAAAAATATTGGTATTATTTTTATATTTTTTGTTATAGCTTGTCTTATATTTTTTAGAATAGAATATAATAAACCAGAAAATGTATTATCTAGGGCTAAAAAATATTGTATAGATAATAATCATGAATATAGAAGCATATTGAACTCTGATGGTGCAGAATCAGAGATTTGTATAGTAGATGGAAAGAAAATTGATTCAATTGAGTATTATAATAATAGAAATAAATAATTAATTTAAAAATATGAAAAAATTATATAGATCATCTAGGGATATGTATATAGGCGGAGTTTGTGGTGGGCTTGGGGAAGTTATGAATGTAGATTCAAATATTATAAGAATTATATTTATTCTTTTTGCTATATTTGGAGCAGGGGTTTTGATATATTTAGTTATGTGGGCTGTTTTACCATTAAAAACCCTTGATGAATATGAAGCGGAAGAGCATGATGAGAATACAATAAATATGGAGAAAACTAGGGATGATGTTTATAAAATAGCAAATGAAAGGAATATACATTTTTTAGGCACTCTTTTAATTTTTGTTGGTGCATTGTTTTTAATTAATAACTTATTTTTATCTTTAAAATTTCATAAAATTTGGCCATTAATTATTATAATCATTGGTCTAGCTGTAATATTTGGCAAGGACAAAAATGAGAAAAAATAATTATGTATGATAGAAAGGAACTTTAAATATAGATTTTATGAATGCTTGCCAGCAATTGTAGTTACTCTAATCTTTTTATTTTTATTTATTTATTCTTTTGTAGATCCTATACTTGTTATATATTTTATAATCATTTATGACCTTTTATTTTTATTTAGAGGCGTCTACACTGAAATAAATATTGTATTATCTTTTAGAAAATTAAAGCAGACATTAAAAATTAATTGGTTTGAAAAATTAAAGAATGACTTTAGTGATTCTTGGGGTAATGTATATCATTTAATATTTCTTCCAACATTTAAAGAGCCTATAGAGGTTATAGAAGAATCATTTGATCATCTTGTAAATATAAAATATGATTTAAAAAAAGTTATAGTAGTATTAGCTGGAGAAGATGCTGAAGGGCAAGCTTTTTTAGATAAAGCTGATATAATACAGAAGAAGTATGGAGATAAGTTTTTGAGATTTGTTATTACTGTTCATTCTTTAGAAGTTGGAGAGATTAGAGGTAAAGGTTCTAATTGTGCATCAGCAGGAAGGAAGGTAAAAGATATTATAGATAAAGAATTTTCATACATCCCTTATAAAAATATTATTGTTTCTAATTTTGATATTGATACTATTGCTCATGAGCAATATTTTGCTCATATAACATATTTACATTTAAAATTGCCAGATCCAAGAAAGGTTAGTTTTCAACCTCTTGCTGTATTTAATAATAACTTTTGGGAGTCTTCACCAACTAATAGATTGACTGCTCGTGGTTCAACATTTTGGTTATTGTATGAATTTATGAGAGACCAGAGAATATTTACTTTTTCATCTCACAGTATGAATTTTGAAACATTAGTAAATGTTGGATTTTGGAGTTCTGATGCAGTGTCAGAAGATTCAAGGATTGGATTGCAATGTATAAATTATTATAATGGAGATTATAAAGTAATGCCTGTATATATACCAGTTTCTATGGATGTTGTTACTGGGAATAATTTTTTTAAGAGTTTTATAAATCAATATAAACAGCAAAGAAGGTGGGCTTATGGAATGGAAAACTTTCCATATATGATGACTGAATGGTTGAAGAATAAAAATATGCCTTTTTGGACAAAATTTAGATATATATCAAAGCAATTCTGGAATGGGATAACTTGGGCTACAGCATCTTTAGTGATGTTTGTATTTGGATATTTACCATTAATGATTGTAAATAATAAAACTTTGGGACAATCTATAATAGTTAGAAATGCTCCATATATACTTCAGACATTAATGAGGATAGCTATGTCTGGAATTGTTATTAATGCTGTATTATCAGCTTTATTTTGGCCTAGAAAAAGGGGTAAGATAAAATTTTATGAATATATTTTGGTATTTGTAGAGTGGATAATATATCCAGCAACAAGCATATTACTTGGTGCAATACCAGCGAATGAAGCATATTTTAGATTGCTGTTTGGTAAGTATTTAGGATTTTGGGTAACTCCAAAAGATAGAAAGCAAAAAGTATGATATAATATATATAATATAAATGATTTTTTATGGATAAAAGGTTTGAAAGAATAAATAAAACTTATTCTGATATTAAGTCTATTAAAATACAGGGGGCTACAAATATTGCAAAATATGCTATTTTAGCTTTACATGATTCTATATTAAAGAATAAATTTGAAGATAAAAGAGATTTTAAAAATTTTTTTATAAAAGCTTGTAAGAAAATAGAAAAAGCTAGGCCAACAGAGCCTATGTTGTTTAATGGAATAAGATATTGTTTATATATTTTAAATGAGAATGAGAGTAAAGATTTAAAATATTTAAAGAAAGATGTTGTAAATGCAACGGAATTTTATTTAGATTTAATAGTAGATGCTAGTGCTAGGGTTATAAAAAATGGGATTAAAATTATAAAAGATAATGATACTATTTTAACCCATTGTCATTCTAGCTCTGTTGTTAAGACATTAATACTTGCAAAGAATTCTGGTAAAAAATTTGAAGTAATTAATACAGAAACAAGGCCATTGTTCCAAGGTAGATTAACTGCTGTGGAATTACATGAAAATAATATTAAATTTATGATGGTTATTGATAGTGAAGCGCCATATTTTATATCTCCTGCAAGTGGAAAAGAATATGAAGTTGAAAAAGTTTTAATAGGCTGTGATGCAATTGGTATGTCTGGGAGCATAATTAATAAAACAGGAAGTTATTCTATAGCTCTTGCTGCTAAGGCTTTTAAAAAGCCTTTGTATATTTCTGGGACATTATTGAAATGTGATGTTAATGATAATATACCTGTTGAAAGTAGAGATTTTAAAGAAATATGGGAGAAAGCTCCAAAAGATATTAAAATATTAAATTTTGCATTTGATTTAGTTCCTACTGAATATATAACAGGTATAATTACAGAATTTGGGATTATAAAACCAAAAGATATAAAAAAAGTTGTGAAGCAAAAATACCCATGGATGTTTAAAGAATCAATAAAATAGCTGTGGAAAACATATCTATTGACCATAAAAAAAGTTATGATATACTATTTTTTATGCTAAAAGCATAAATAATAATTAATTTATAAAAAATGGCAAAAAAACATCAATCCGAGAATTTAGATGATATGGATATAGAAGAGGAAGAAGATGTAGAAAAAACTGAAGATGAAGAGGAAGAAGATGAATATTGGGATGAAGAAGAAGATGAAGATTGGGATGATAATTGGGATGAAGAAGAAGATGAAGAATAAAATATAAAATCCGGGAAGCCGGATTTTATTTATTTTGAAAATGATATATAATTATATTAAATAATATAAATATTAATTATTTATATATGGGATATAATGAGGATGAACAAATTAGAGAAGAGGAGAGAAAGAAAAAGTATAGAACTCTAGATCAAGAAGATATTGATGAATATTATAATGAAGAAACAGATACAGATTCTGATGGGTATGGCAATGAGGAAGATGAAGATTATAGAGATTCAGATGATGAAGGATATATGTAATTAACTAAATTAAAAAGGTTTAATTTATGGAGAGTTTTTATTTAAAAGTAAGAAAACTTGATATTGAAGTTGGAGAGGCAATGATGGTAATGATTAGCGAGGATGATGCTGTAAAGAACAATTTAAAGTCTATAGATAAAGTAAGTTTATCTTTTGATGATCAAAAATTAATTGCTGATATTATAATTAACCCAGATATAACACCTGGGGAAGTTGGTGTTTTGTCTGATATTTGGAAAAAATACAAACTTAAAGATGGAGAGACTATAAAAATATCTTATGTTGACTGTGACCCAGCCGCGATTGAGGCAATAAGAAAAAGAATGCTTGGTAAAAAATCTTCAGAAGAAGATATAAATATTATAATTAAAGAAATATCAGAAGGTAGAATGTCAGATGTTTTAATGACATACTATGTTGCTTCTAGTTTTTTGAAAGAACCTGATCTAGACGAGATGTATTACACTGCAAAAGCTATGGCTGAAAATGGTAATATATTAAGATTTAAAACAAAAGATAATATTGTAGCTGATAAGCATTGTATGGGTGGTGTTTTAGGTAATGAGACAACAATGATAGTCATTCCAATAATAGCATCTTTAGGTATAACTATACCAAAGTCTTTTTCTAAAGCTATTACAACACCAGCTGCTACTGGTGAGTGTGTCAATGTTTTAATGAATATTGAATTTAATAAAGATGAAGTTTATAAACTAGTTCAAAAAAATAATTGTTGTTTAATTTGGGGTGGGGGCAAGATAAATCTTGCGCCTGCTGATGATAGAATTATAAGAGTATCATATCCATTATCTCTTGAACCTTATTCTAAAGCAGTTATTTCTATAATGGCTAAAAAGTATGCAATGGGCATTACTCATTGTTTAATAGATATACCTGTTGGGACTAGTGCAAAAGTAAAAACTCAGCAAAGTGCATTAAAGCTTAAAAAACAATTTGAATATGTTGGTCAAAAATTTGGTATGAAAATGGATGTTGAAATTACTAATGCAAGTCAGCCTATTGGTAGAGGTATTGGGCCAATATTACAGGTTAGGGAAGTTTTAAGAATATTAGAGCAACATCCATCTAGGTCATTAGATCTAGAAACTAAATCTTTATATCTTGCATCTAAATTAATTGATTTAACAGGATATGCAAAAGGAGCTAAAGCTTTAGAAGTTGCAACTGAGCAATTAAAGCTTGGTAAAGCTCATAAAAAGATGCAGGAAATTATAAAAGCACAGGGTGGTAAAAATCCTAATCAATTAGCTGATGAATTGCCTCTTGCAAAATATAAATATGATATATTTGCAAAGAAAAATGGGACAATTATTGATTTTGATATGAAATTATTAAACAGTATTGCAAGGACATTGGGGTGTCCATTAGATATAGAAGCTGGTATATATTTATATAAACAATTAAAGGAAGATGTTGATATTGGTGATAAGTTATTTACTTTATATTCGGAAGATAAAAATAGATTAAAAGATGCTTTAAAAGTATTAGAAAAGAGTGAAGCTGTAAAAATATTATAAATTATTGACAGTATATTTTATAGTTATATAATATTATAAATTTTATGAAATTATTTATTTAGTGATTGTTGTGCCTACCAAGCACAGTAGTAATACTATCGGTTAATCCGACTAAATTAAATAAATAATAATTAAGTGACGTATATAACGTAATGTGGGTGGAACCGCGGAGTAGGAACTTCGTCCCAATTCATAAGAATTATTTATGGATTAAGACGAAGTTTTTTATTTAATAAATTAAAATAAATATATGGAAGATATGCAATTAATTCGCCATTCGATGGCTCATATTCTAGCTATGGCTGTAAAACATCTTTATCCTGATGTTAAACTAGGAATAGGCCCAGCGATAGATGATGGTTTTTATTATGATTTTGATAATTTAAAAATATCAGAAAATGATTTTCCAAAAATAGAAGAAGAAATGAAGAAAATTATTTTTGCAAGAGTTAAGTTTGAAA
>JAGPKW010000035.1 GCA_018053685.1 Patescibacteria group bacterium | reverse complement strand
CAATTGCGAAATCTTTTTTCTCTTTGTCAATGAAATCTTGCAATGGGATTAATTCTTCGTAAAACATAATATCTTTTTTGCAAAGTTAATGAAATATTTATTATGATTGATAAATAAGACTATCAAATAATCAAAGTACATTAGACATTGGATTAATAACTTTGATGGTGGCTGAGCAGAGCAAAGCTCGTAGCGAAGCCATGAGAAGGAAAGTCTCCGCGGAGGAAATGATTTGAGTAAAATTATTAGCTTAACGCCTATCTCTATACATTTTTTTACTTATGGATTTTTATTTTTTATTAAATTCAAAAATATCTTAATTTTGACTAAATTTTTACTAATATGAAAAATTTTATTATAAATGATAAAGAAGATAAAACTTTAAAGATAAGATTAGAGGAGCTAATAAGCAAAAGTGTAGAGCTTAAATTTTTAGTAGGTTTTTTTTATTTTTCTGGTTTAGATGAGTTATATAAATCGCTTAAAAATAATAATGATGTAAAAATAAAAATACTTGTAGGGCTGGAGGTAGATGAGATAAATCATCAATTAATTGAGTATGCAGATGTAGAAAATAAAAATGGCAGTCATTCTAATAATAAGATTTTTGAAAATTATAAGAACTCTATTAAAAAGTCTATAAATACTGACACTTTTGATGATGCAAATTTTTATGAGCAGGTTAAATTTTTTGTAAACCTCATTAAAGATGATAGGTTGATAATTCGCAAAACAGTTAAACCCAATCATGCTAAGCTATATATTTTCAAATTAAAAGATGATCAAGTAGGTTGTGACCATCTGTTTATTACTGGTAGCAGCAATTTGACCAGACCTGGACTCAGTGATCAGGAGGAATTTAATGTAGAAATAAAAGATTATGGAGTAGATGCTACGGAAGAATATTTTGATGAATTGTGGGTAAATGCTATTAAAATAACAGAAGCTCCAGAGAAAAAAAAGAAGATTTTAGAAATAATAGAAAAAGAAACATTAGTACGCGAAATCACTCCTTTTGAAGCTTATGCTTTTATAGTGAAAACATATATAGATGTTTTTGAGAAAAAACAAGTTAGGACTTCCTTAGTAAATATTTTTGAAAAAAATGGTTATAAACCATATAAATACCAAATGGATGCTATCCAGCAAGCACTCGCTATAATAGAAAAAAATAATGGAGTTATTTTAGCTGATGTTGTCGGCTTAGGCAAAACTATAATAGCTTGTTCTGTAGCATATGAACTACGTAAACGCGGCGTCATTATTTGTCCACCAGGGCTCAAAGGCGATCCAAGGCTCAAAGACGCTGGATGGAATATGTATAAAGAGCAGTTTATGCTTCATGATTGGGAAGTGTGGTCCCTGGGAGAGTTAGATAAACTTCAAAATCAAATGATAGAAGGCAGATTAAAAGATATAGAAGTAGTCATCGTAGATGAAGCTCATAGATTTAGAAACCAAGATACTCAAAACTATGAATATTTGAAAAATATCTGTCGTGGCAAAATCGTTATTCTATTGAGTGCTACTCCTTTTAATAATCGCCCAGAAGATTTACTAGCACTATTATCTCTCTTCATTACTCCCAAAAATTCTTCTATTTCTTTGGATGATAATCTAGCAGCTAAATTTAGACAATTTAAAAGAGCTTTTGACACTCTCGGCTATATCACAAAATATTATAATTCCCAAAAAGAAGATAAGAAATATAATGCAATAGAAAAATATAAAGAATATTTTCATTTTCCTGATATGGAAAATGAAATAAATATTAATCTTGTAAAACAAGAAGCTCAGTCTCAGGCTAATAATATAAAAAGTATCATTGAGCCTGTGATGATACGTAGAAATAGGCTAGATTTGGAACATAATTCATATTACAAAGATGAGCTTAGTAGCCTATCAAAAGTGAAAGATCCTATAGAATGGTTCTATAGTCTCACAGAGGAACAATCCGATTTTTATGAACAAATAATTGATTATTTCTCTGAACAAATTGATAATAATGGTGTAAATAATATTAAATTTACTGGTGCTATTTATAAACCTGCCTATTATTTCCAAACGGATGACCAAGATGAGTTCGAAAAACTCTCTCAAAATAACCTTTATAATTTGATGCGTAGATTACTGGTGAAACGCTTCGAAAGTTCATTCGGTTCTTTCAAACAAAGTATTCAAAATTTTAAAAGAATCAATGAATCTATTCTAATCTTTATAAATAAATCTAATAAATATTTCCTGGATAGATATTTTATAGAAAAAATTTATGAGTTGGATCCAGAGGAAATAGAAAAGGAATTATTAGTTTATGTGGATAAATTAAATAATGATCCTAAAAATAAAAAAACTACAAAAATTTATTATCTGGATGACTTTGATAATAAAAATATATTTATAAATGACATTGAGTCTGATATTAATCTATTTGATAAAATATTAAAAGACTTAGATAATTTGAAATTAACAGAAAATGACCCCAAATCAGATACTTTAATAAAAAAACTACAGAGTCAATTGGATAATGATCCTAATAGAAAAATTGTGATTTTTTCGGAATACATAGATACTGTTAAATATCTGAGTGAAAAACTAAATAAGATTTTTGATGGTAAAGTTTTGAGCATAGCTGGTGATCTAAAATCAAAAATAGATGATATAAATAGCAATTTCGATGCTACTTATAAAAAACAAGATAATAAATACGACATTTTATTATCTACTGATAAACTATCAGAAGGCTACAATCTAAATCGTGCTGGCATGGTGATTAATTATGATATACCTTGGAATCCAGTGAGAGTGATTCAAAGAATAGGTAGGATCAATCGTATTAGCAAAAAAGTCTTTGACGAGTTATACATTGTTAATTTTTTCCCAACAAAAATAGGTGCTGATGAGATAAAATCTAGAGAAATAGCTAGTCTCAAAATGTTTCATATTCATAATATTTTAGGTGAAGATGCTAAAATATTTGATATTGATGAGGTACCTACTGAGTCTGGGCTCTATGATAAATTACAACAAAATCCTGACAATCTGGAAAAAGAAAGTTTCTATACTAAAATGCTAAAAGAATATGAAGAAATTCAAAATAATTATCCCGACGTCATACAATCTCTCGATAAGCTACCATTAAGAATAAAAGTTGCTAAAAAAGGTGATGAAAATGAGCAGCTCGTATTTATAAAAAAATTTAGTCTCTTTATCAGATATGCTAAATATAATGAAGATAGCATGAATATTAATGAAATGAGTATAGAGGATGCTTTTGAAAAAATCAAGTGTAGTAAAAACGATATTAATTTACCACTAAGTGATATGTTTTGGAATTATTATGAAAAAATGCGTACTATTGACAATAAATCTTTAGAAAAAAATTCTGATACAAATGAAAATAAAATTGAGCAAAAAGCTTTAAATAGTTTAAATAGTTTGATTAATAAGCAGATTGTTCAAATTAAACCATTTTATGATTTTTTGAAAATGCTTAGAGAGGATATCGTAGATTATGGTACATTACCTACCAAAACTCTGAGACGCATAGCCGATATTAACTACAGATCTGAGTCTGATCTAGTGCCAGCTATTCGAGAAATCAATGCGCTGATGAAAGAATTAGGGTCTAACTACTTAGACATTGAGAAACAACGCAATAAAAATTTAAATAAAGAAATAATCATCGCAATAGAAAATAAAAAATCATGAATGAAAATACACATTTGAAGGCTCTTATAAACAATTTTAGTAACGAAAATCTTGTAAATTTTCTCAGAGACAAAAGTGATGACTTCCAATTTCCTAGAGAAGAAATAAGTGTAGATGCAAATATTTATCCCAACTATTCCGATGCTTCGCTAATAGCTCACAATGATAATCTGACTGATGGTAATATTATAGTATGCACTATAAATGTCTCTAAAGATCTCAACGAACGTTCTAGTAAAAAACAACAATTTGACTTTGCTAAAGACATTCTTAAAAAGCAATTTAACGATGCTGGCATATTCATTTTTTATGATAATAATGGCTGCTTCAGATTCAGCTTAATCTATGCTGAATATCTCGGTAATAAACGCCAATGGAATAATTTTAGACGATTTACATATTTTGTTAACCCCAAGCAGACTAATAAAACTTTCTTAGACCAAATAGGCAATGCTGATTTCTCGTCTATAGAATCACTTAAAAAATCTTTCAGCGTAGAACCTGTAACCAAACAGTTTTATAATGAAATACAAAGCTGGTATTTCTGGGCTATGGACAAAATATCTTTTCCTACTGACTATAAATATAGTGATGACACTGACAAAGATAGTGAAATACGTAACTCTAATAACCTTATCCGCCTCATTACTAGAATTATTTTCATCTGGTTTATTAAGCAAAAAAATCTCATCAATGACGACCTTTTCTCAGAAGAAAAATTAAAACAAATCTTAAAAGACTTCAATAATAATAAATCTAATAATTACTATAACGCTATATTGCAAAATCTCTTTTTCGCTACACTAAATCAAAAAATGAATGAACGTAAATTTGCCGATAATATAGACATTCAGCATAATAAAAAAGAATATGGAGTGAAAAATCTCTATAGATACGAAGAACTCTTTTTAATAAGTAAACAAGAAGTTTTGCAACTTTTTAGCGAAACCCCATTTCTCAATGGTGGACTCTTTGACTGTCTAGACAAAGAAGATGACAATGGCAAAGTAATTTACATTGATGGCTTTTCTAGAAATTCTAATAAAAAAGCTATAATTCCAGATTTTTTATTCTTTCAAAATCAAGAAAGAAAAGTAGATCTTTCTAAATATGGTCTCAGAAAAGATTCTGTAGTTAGAGGTTTGATAAAAATCCTTCAGTCATACAACTTTACCATAGACGAGAATACTTTAATAGACCAGGAGGTAGCTCTAGATCCAGAACTTTTAGGCAAAGTTTTCGAAAATCTATTAGCTTCTTACAATCCAGAAACCTCTAGCACTGCTCGCAAAGCTACTGGTAGCTACTACACTCCAAGGGAAATCGTAGATTATATGGTAGAAGCAAGTTTGCTGGAATACCTAAAAGGAAAATTACCTGAAATTGAAGAAGAAAAAATTAAACTGCTTCTTTCGTATTCAGAGGAGATACCGGAGTTTTTAGAGGAAGAGAAACAAAAAATAATCTCAGCAATAGATGATATAAAGATACTAGATCCTGCTTGTGGCTCTGGTGCCTTTCCTATGGGTGCTCTGCACATGATGGTTCATATATTACAAAAGCTAGATCCTGAGAACTTATATTGGAAAACTCTTCAAATAAATAAAGTAGAAGCAGAAACCAAAAAAATCTTTCAAGAACAAAATAAAGATAATCGTGAAATAAGATTAAAAGAACTAAATGACACATTTGATGAGAGCGTCAACTATCCTGACTATGCCCGTAAGCTATTTCTCATAGAAAATTGTATCTATGGAGTTGATATCCAGACTATAGCTATTCAAATATCCAAACTTAGATTTTTCATCTCGCTGGTGATAGACCAGAAAGTAGATGAAACACGAGACAATCTCGGTATCAGAGCTCTTCCAAATATGGAAACTAGATTTGTATCTGCTAATACTCTTATTGGGTTAGAAAAACCAGATAATCTCTTTTATACACAAGAAATTAAAGATTTAGAAAATGATCTTAAGCAGCTACGCCACAAATATTTCTCTGCTAAAACACGACAAGAAAAATTGACCTATCAACATAAAGATAAAGAACTGCGAAATAGGCTGAGCAATGCATTGAACCAAATAGGCTACAATACAGAATCCTCAGAAAAAATAGCAAAATTTGATATTTATGATCCTAATGCTTCTGCCGATTGGTTTGACCCAGAATGGATGTTTGGAGTAACAGATGGCTTTGATATTGTCATCGGCAATCCACCGTATGGTATACCAATAAATTCTACAGAAAAAGAATATTATAAAGAAAATTATTATGTTACTAAAAGTATTAAAGGAATACAAAAAGGAACTATGGATTCTTATGCTCTTTTTATTGAATTGGGATTTAAACTTTTGAAAAAAGAAGGAATACTTATTTATATTGTGCCAATTTCAATAACATCTAGTGAATCTAATACTGGAGTACATAAATTGTTAGAAGAAAATTGTAAGGAAATAAAAATATCTTCTTATGCCGTAAGGCCACAGCCGATATTTGAAAATGCGGTTGTTGATACTTCTATTTTAGAATTAAAAAAAACTTTAACACCTTGTGAAAAAATTTTATGTACAAAAATGTACAGAAAAAAAGAAGGTACTGATATGAATATATTAATGAGTAATCTAAAATTTATTGATGTTAAAGATTATAAATTATATGGTAGATATCCCAAAATTAGTGATGATATTGAAAAAAATATTTTAGAAAAATTGTTTTCTATTAAAACTAAAATTAGTGATTTAATTTCAGAGAATGGTAATCCTATATATTATAGATTTGCTGGAGGAAGATATTTTAAAATTTTTACTAATTATCCCACCGGTTCAACAGCTGAAAATGTTTTATATTTTGAACATAAAATTGCAAATAGTATAGGAGCAATTTTGAGTAGTGATTTATTTTTTTGGTATTATCAAATATATTCTGATAATCATAATTTAAAGCAATATGATTTAAAATCTTTCCCTATACCAATAGATAAATTATCAAACAATATAATTTATAATTTAGAAAATTTATATAAGAAATATTTAGATGAAATTGAAAAGAATTCAAAAAAAATAAATTCAGAAACATATTCAAATTCTAAATCATTTAAACAATATGAGATAAAAAAATCTAAAAAAATTATAGAAGAAATAGACGATATTGTTTGTCCACTTTATGGTTTAAATGATGAGGAAACAAATTACATAAAAAATTATGAAATTGAATTTAGAATAGGGAACAATGATTATTAATTATTGAGTTTTTTTAATGCAATACAACAAGGATTAGATAAATTTGTAGAGGAGATGTATTTGGGGTAAAAATAATGGGGTAAAAATAAATTATATAATCTTACTCCTGCTGAGATAGAGGTGGTAGAGGGAAAAGTCTGAACCACTGATGTTCGGATGATTTAAATGATGGGCTGTGATTAAAAAAAGGAAATGAAAATCATGATAAATCATAATAATAGTTCGGCTACGCTCACTACTAGTCTTACTAAAATCAGTGGTTCAGACCGTCTTTGCTGGCTTCGATACAAGCATAAATGCTTTACTCAGCCAGCGAAATAAACGTACTGATGGTGGCTGAGTAGAGCGAAGCTCGTACCGAAGCCACCACTAATATTAAAATCAGTGGTTCAGACAATAAATAATGTTATTTGTGTGCATTTGTGGATAATAATTTTAAGTTTAACTAAGAACTTTTTCATAATTTATCTTTTGCATTTTATTGTAACTATTGCATGAACGTATCCATATTTCTTTCAAAAATACAATTTTTATTTATATGAAAAAAAATATTAATATCATAAAATAAAAATTTTTTATGTAATTTAGCCAAATAAATATATTTATGTCAGTAGATGTAGTTTTAGGTATACAATGGGGTGATGAAGGCAAAGGTAAAATAGTTGATATTTTATCACCACATTATGATATCG
>JAGPKW010000034.1:3233-7876 GCA_018053685.1 Patescibacteria group bacterium | reverse complement strand
AGAAAAAGACTTTAAAACATTAGCTTTTGCATATGTCTCTATTTTGGTTTCTTCTGGGAGGATGTTTTCTATTTCGTCATATATATAATCTATTAAGTCATATATTATTTTTGATATTTTTACTTTTATATTTTTTTCTCTCGCAATCATTGTGGCTAATGGACTTATATTAACGTTAAAACCTAATATAATAGAGTTTGTTTCTTGCGCTTCAAATATATCTTTTTCATTAATAGGTCCAATGTCTGATTTTATTATATTAATTTTAAGATTAATATCAGATAAGTTCTTAATTATTTTTTCAATTGATGATTTTAACGCTTCAGATGATCCAAAAAAATCACATTTTATAATTATATTTAAAGCTGTTTCACCTTTCTCATTGTTTACTCTTGTAGCAAAGCTTTTTTGTATATTATTTCCATTTTTATAATTTATATAGCAATATTCTTTTAGTTTTCTTTTTAATTCAGTCCTATCAGATACTGCTTCCATTATATCACCAACATTTGGTAACTCTTTTAGTCCTAAAATTTCTACAGGATGTCCAGGTAGTACAGATTCTAATATTTCCCCCTTACTATTTTTTATTAATTTAATTCTACCACATATACCATTTACTATAACATCATCCCCAACGTTTAATGTTCCAGTTTGCAGAATTGTTGTTGCTTTTACCCCCTCATTCTTGTCAATTTTTGATTCAATAATAACACCCATTGCTTCGCCACAAGGGTTTGTTAGTAGCTTATCTTTATTTATATCAATCGTTAATAATACGAGATCTAGCAGTTCATTTATGCCAATATTTTTCATTGCTGATACTTCAACACATATAGTATTTCCACCCCATTCCTCAGGTATTAGGTTTAATTCACTTAATTGTGATTTAACCATATCAACATTGGCATCAGGTAAGTCTATCTTATTTATTGCAACTACAAAAGGCAGTTTTTCTTGCTCAATAATTTTTATTGCTTCAATAGTCTGTTGTTTAACACCTTCGTTAGCTGCAACTAACAAAATGGCAGCATCTGCGACTTCCCCGCCCCTGGCTCTCATCGCTTGAAATGCTTCATGACCTGGTGTATCAATAAAAGTTATAGTTCTTCCATTTCTTTCTATTTCGAAGGCGCCTATTTGTTGAGTAATACCCCCTTGTTCAGTATCGACTTTATTTGTGTGTGCTATAGCGTCTAGTAATTTAGTTTTGCCATGATCAACATGCCCCATTACTACTACAACTGGTGGTTTGTATATTAAACTACAATTTATATCACTATTTTTTTCTTCTATTTTTTCTTTAAGTTCGTTTTTTATTTTTTCATTTAGATTTTCTTGTTTATTTTCTTCAGCAAATTCAGTTTTATATCCTAATTCTTCTGCTATTATTGTTGCAGTATCAAAGTCTATTGACTGATTTAGGTTAACAAATACACCATTTTTCATTAGTAACTCTATTATCTTAGTAACAGGCATATTTAATTTTTCAGCAAAGTCATTTACGACAATTTCTTTTCCTATTTTTACAATTTTTTCAGCATTATTAATATTATCTTGTTTCTTTTGTGATTGCTCTATGTTATTTTTTAGTTTATTTATTTTTTCTTTGTTTTTTTGTCTTTTTTGTTCCTCTTTATATTTTTGTATGAACTCTTCTGCTATTTTATCATTAATTTTTATAGCTTTTCTGCCAATATCAAAACCATATTCAACAGCCTTGTCTAATAGCTCTTGATTCGTTATTCTTAGTTTTCTAGCAAGATTAGATATGCTTATTGATGGCATATGATAAAAATTAATCTAAAATTAAATAAAACATAACAAATTATATATTATTTTTTTATTTTTTGCAATAGGTTTAATATTTTTAGGAATAAAATAGTAAATTTATTTTTTAAAAAAGTATAGTACGTCCCTATAAGAAAATCAAAAAAAGTATAGTACGTCCCTATAACTTTTTATAACACGATTATATAAAATGTCAATATATAAATTATACATTTTCTCGTAGAACTAAGGATTAAAATATTTAAAAAGTTGCTAACTTAAAACAAATAAAAAAATAAGTTCATAATGTTTTACAGATAACTTTTAATATTTTTAAGCATATTTTTTAATAGCTTTTAAAAAAGTATAGTACGTCCCTATAAGAAAATCAAAAAAAGTATAGTACGTCCCTATAACTTCCTATAAATTAACATTATGTTTTTAAAATATAAAAGTTATAGTACGTGTCTATAACTTTATTTTTACCCCTATTTTTTTATCTAATATTAGATAATAAAAAGGGGCTATTTTTTAAGTTATAGTACGTCCCTATAACTTTTTTAAAAATAATTTGTATTTTTGGTACCCCCACCAAGAATTGAACTTGGATCTAAGGCTTAGGAGTCCCTTGTTCTATCCGTTGAACTATGGGGGCATATATTAGTTAGATTATATACTAAAATAATATAAAAAAGCAAATAGACTTGATTTATTATAATCATCTGTGGATAATTTGTTTATAATCTAGATATTTTTTACAAGAAGACAATTTTATATCCTATTAGAATATGCCTAATATAAAACAAAAATACTTTTATTGCATCCATCTTAACTATATATTAAATAAGTGATATAATTTAATTAATAACAAAAATAAAAAGGAGATAGAATTCTTTATATTAATTAAGAATTCTATAAGAACAAAAACAAAGCAAAAAGGTTTAAAAACAAAAACAAAAATAAATTTATATCTAAAACAATTTAATAGATTTTTAAATTTATGATTTGTTTTTTAAATCACTTTGTTTTTATAGGTGATTTTTTGTTATTATAAGAGAGGAGGATTGGAGGATAAGGAGGTGAGGGGGAATATTGCACTTTAAAATAATAAGTTAAGAGTCATTAAAGCGGTACCTTTGGATAGTTAGCTTATTTACTAATAGTAAGAATTAGTGGATGAACTAATTATCTAAGGGTATAAAACGCATATAAGATCTCTTGCTTTATTGTTTTTTGGAGGTAAAAACTAATTATATTAGTTTTTGTGAGGAGGATAAGGAGTGATTTAAGGAGGGCATTATATAAAACTAAGGGGGAAGATAGGTTAAATTTATATAACACATATTCAAAAAGATTTTTAAGAAAAGGGTTTAAAATTATCTGGTCTTAATTTTTCTTCCCATACAAAGAGAAATAATACTGGATAGTTTAGTGCAAAAATAGCAAAGTTTCTTTTATATTTTAAATTACAACAAAATGAAAGAAAAAATAAAAGAACTTAGCTATAATTAAAGATCTAAAAAGGTTTATGAGTCATTAATTAAATTATAGATAATTAATGGCTCTTATACAAAAGATAGGGAAGCGGAACGCCCTATCTTTTAAATTTGACTAAATTACAAAAAAGTGATATAAAGGATAAAGTCATATTTGACAATGGAGGATAATATGGACAAGAACGAAGTAAAGACTGAATCTCCTATTTATTGGACCTTAACAATAGACAGAAGAGAGATTTTTGATGTCATTAATGCCTTAGAAAAATCATTTTTAGAGCAGATGTATAATGAAGGTGATTTTATTAGGTATGCTTGTTCCGAACTGGAAAGGCAAGGATATTTAGTTAGTACAGATATTAAACCAAGGAGAAGTCGTTTCTTCTGGGATACTAATAAATATTCTTTGGTTGATCGATTCATTGTTTCTGAACGGCCAGACCTTCTAGGAGGAGACTCTGAGGTTTCTTTCAAATGTGCCGGAAATCACGTGGGGTGTAAGCCAGACTTTGATTACTCATCTGGCGAATACATGGATGATGAAGAAAAAAATAGGGAATTAATGCTCAATTTAAAAAAGTTCTAATAATATAAATGTCTTTTGGCGTCTTAAAACAACAAGACGCCATTTTTTATTTTCTTTTCTTTTGTTAAAATAATAATATGAAAAAGACAAAATATATAAATTTATTAATATATATAATTATATTTACTACCTGCTTTCTTTTTTGTGTTAATAATCTTAATGATATTCAAACAATTAATATGCAGGGGAACAAAGAGATAAAAGAAATAAAAGAAGAATCCGCACCTGCACCAATTGAAGAGAATAAAGAGAAACAAAAAAAATTATATATAAAATTACAAGTTCCTTTTACACCTCAAGCCCCTAATGCTAACTGGAAAGATCCAAGGCAGGAAAATGGGTGTGAAGAAACAGCAAGTTTGATGGCTATGTATTGGGTAAATGATAAACAAATAGATAAAGATACAATAGAAAAAGAAATAACCGATATATCTGATTTTGAGCAGGAAAAATATAATAACTATGTAGATACATCTAGTGAAGATGTTGCTAAACGTATATTTAATGATTATTTTGGATATTATAATGTGGAAACAAAATATAACATCACTATTGATGATATTATATCAGAATTAAAAAATGGGAATTTAATTTTAGTGCCAACTAATGGTCAGAAATTAAATAACCCATTTTATACAGCTCCTGGTCCGGAACGCCATGAACTAGTAATCACAGGATATGACGAATCAACTGATGAGTTTATAACAAACGATCCAGGCACAAAGCATGGTAAGGATTATAGATATAAAACAAACATTCTATATAATGCTATATATGATTACAAAACAGGG
>JAGPKW010000034.1:0-3133 GCA_018053685.1 Patescibacteria group bacterium | reverse complement strand
AAATTTATACTTGTAATTTTTGGTTTGTCAGCAGTTTTTAGGCTTATTTGTGTTATTACCCCAAGTATTCCTTCAGCATTTAAGAAATCTTTTATATCTTCACTATCTATTCTTTTTTCTTGTATTTTTTTATCAATATCTACTATTAGCACATCTATATAGTTGACCCATTGTTCCATTTTCCCATATTTTAAAGCGCGCATGCCAGATGCATTAGTAGATATCATGGACCCAATTTGTGCTCCAGCATGGCTACCAGGGACAACAGGGAATACCTTATTATAATTATTTAAAAATATATTTAAATCATCCAATACAACGCCAGGTTCAAGTATTACTGATTCATTGCTATAATCTATAATTTTATTTAATTTAGATACATCTATTATATATGAATTTTTTGGAGGTAAAACATTTCCAACTAAATTTGTGCCTCCTCCTCTTATAATAATCTTTTTATTATCTTCTATTGCTTTATTTAAAATTTCAATTATTTCTTCTTTATTTTCAGGTATAAAAATATCTATATCCATATTTATATAATCTACATGGGATGAATCTATGTTATATGATAGTTTATGTAATATATCAGAGTAGTTTTTCATATTTTTAACAGCAATATAATTTATCTGGCGCCTTGTTTTTATCTTTTACTTCGCCAAAAGGATTTCTATATTTTTTAATATTTTCAACCATTGTTTTATTTTCTTCTGACACAAATCCAGAATTAACAACTTCTTCTCTTATTTTTATTGGGTCGAACCCAACTTTAATAGGACATGCTTCTACACATGCATTGCATCCATTACAATAATCGTAAAAATATTTCCCATTTATTTCTTTATTACCTTTTAGAAATTCATCAGCAATATTATTTTTTGCTCTAGGAGATGTTATTTCATCTTTTAATACTTTAAAAGCCGGACACACATTTCTGCATAAACCACAATTTGAACATTTTAGGTTTTCATTTCTTTCTACTCTCATTTTATTTATTTAATATTATTTCTGATAATTCTTGGACGTTTATATCTTTTGTATTTTGTTTAAATTGATAATAACACATAGGGCAAGGGCTTATCATAGAATAGTTTTTATCAACTTCTTGTAATACATTTTCTGCTATTTTTTTGGATAAATCAGGGTTATTGTTTATTAATCCTCCGCCACCTCCACAACACATTGATTTTTCTCTATTATTAGACAATTCTTTAACATCATATCCTAAATCTTTTAATATTTCTCTAGGTTCTTCATACACACCAGAAAGTCTACCTAAATGGCAAGGATCATGGTAGGTTATTGGCTTATTATCTGCAACTTTTCTTAATTTTTTTTCATATCTTTTTAAAGTTTGTGTTATATGTTCAACTTTAATACCATAGTCTTCTATTTTATATTGATATTTAAACATATTATAGCAAGCAGGGCAGTTTGTTATAATTAATCCAATAGAATGATTTTTAAATATTTCTATATTTTTTGCTTTAATTTCTTCAAAATCCTTTCTTAATCCAGCTCTCAAAACTGGGCTTCCACAACAATATTCTTCATCTTTTAACATTATAAAATCAATACCTAAATCGTTAAGTATTGTTTCGTAATTCTTTTGTATTTCTGGTAAAACTGTTTTTGTAAAGCATCCAGGATAATACAAAATATTTTTTCCTTTTATATTTTCTAAAAAATTTTTGAATATAGACATTTTATATCTTACCTAATATAAATAATAAGCCCATTAAACATAATATAATACCAGCAATTAATCTCATTATTTTTTTATTGTTTATATTGTTTGCAGTAACTTCTCCTTCTCCATTTTTATATTTTGAAAAAGAAAAATACATAGAAAATACTATTATTAATACTGGTGTTATAAAAAATATATTATAAATCAATAATGCAATAAATATATTCATTTTTTTGTCAATTGCACCAATATATGCAAGAGGTATTCCTATTGTGCATGGCAATTCAACAAGAGATGATAGTATTGCAAGTAAAAAAGCACTAAAATATGTCCCCTGTTTTGTTACTTTTTCTAGTGTTGGCTTAAATTTTTCTGGTATCTTTAATGATACACCCTTACCATAGAAAAAGAAGTCTTTTATTTCTATTGATCCCATAACCAGTGCTATAATTCCTATAATTATTTTAATTATTGATATATATGGTAATAGGGCAGTAGTTGAAAATATTAATTTATGCATCAAAAACATTACAGTAAAATAGAAAACAAAAGCAGTAGCTGCAAAAATTAATCCCGATTTTAATACTCTTTTTTTAGAGCCTATTGATATTAAATAGGTTAGTAAGAAAATTGACACCCCAAACATACAAGGATTTATACCATCTGCAAATCCTAACAATATACCAAATATTACAGGGCCAACAGATTCCAATTTTATTTCTTTATTAAATATTTTTATAGATGCTTTTTTATCTGCATTATTTACCAGCCCACCTCCGTTATTATTTCCTTGTTGTAAAATATATTGATATGCATCTATATATTCTCCCATATTTTGACTATATTTACTTATCAATTCATCAGTTTTTTCTTTGCTTTCACCTAGAAAATAATCCTTTCCAATAATTACAACAGGGACACCTGTAAAATTTGCATTATATGCTTTTTCAAAAGTTCTCATTAGCTCTTGATTATCTGTGTCATAATATACTTCATATTTTTTTATATCTATATTCTCCTTGTCTTTTATACTATCTAAATACTCTAATTCTTTTTCACAATGAGGACATGTTTTACCATAAAACACATACACAGATATTTTATCTTGTGCATTAACAAAACTAAAACTTGCAAAAAATAAAAAAACAGCAGTAATTTTTATTAATATCTTTTTAAACATGTATTATTATAATTTTTAATCTATTTTATTATATTATTAACCTTTATTTTTTACAATTACATTTATGAAAGTAGCTAAAAACAGCTATTTTTTAAATCATATATTGTTGACTAAAATATTATATAATGTATAATGTTTTAGCATGGAGAGGTGGCTGAGTGGTCGAAAGCGACACACTGCTAACGTGTTGGGGTGCAAAAGCCCTCGCAGGTTCGAATCCTGTCCTCTCCGCCAGACAGGGCTACCGAGATGCCTAGTTTAAT
>JAGPKW010000033.1 GCA_018053685.1 Patescibacteria group bacterium | reverse complement strand
TAACTTATTTTATTTGACAGATTGTAAGAAATATGTTAGGATTTCTAAACTGATTTTTAGAATAAAACCATGATAACTTTAAATGACTTTAAACAAAATCTAAAATTAAGAGTTAAGGGAGTAATAAATATTATTGCTATATCTTTATTTTTTGCTTTGGGCTTATCTTTATTACAACCCTTTTTATATAAATCAAGTTTTAGTGTATTAATAGTTCAAGATGCTAAGAATGCTGATGATGTTTATACTGCTATTAAATCAGCAGATAAACTTGGTAGCTTATTACAGAAGATTGTAAAGACTTCTGATTTTTTTGATGCTGTTATGGCCTCTAAAGATTATAAAGTTAGTAGAGATGATTTCAGTACAGATGAAAGAATAAAGAGAAAACAATGGGATAAAATGATGGATATAAGTCTAGTGCAAGATACAGGCATATTGGAGTTTAATGTATATTATAAAACAAAAGAAGGTGCTGAAGAATATGCTAAAGCTATAGCTGATACATTAATGAATAGAAGTACTCAATTCTACGGTGCATCAGATATCATAAAAATAAGGGTTATAAATGCACCACTTACATCTGATAATATTGCAAAACCAAAGATAGTATTGAATGTTGCAATGGGATTATTGTTTGGTATATTTGCTGCAATATTGTATGTATATTTTACAATAGAAAGTAAAGATAATATACCTGTTGAGCAGGATATTGTTGAAGGTGATAAAAACATTGACAAATTTAACAATATATGATGGTGTAATCTATTTAAAATAATTAGCTTTAACTAGTGGGTTTAAAGAAATTTAAGCCTACAAAGGTGGAGCTAATTCTGCCATATGTGTTCTTTAAAATAAGAAGGAGTGTAACTTAGGTGCTCTTTTCGAAAGTAGGGGTCACCTAGTGACCCATTCCTTTTAGGAGGATATTATGAATAAAAAAACAGCAACCAAGTCTGAAAAGACCTTGGCTCAATCCGAGAAGGAGCCCTCTGAGAAGGTTCCTGTTTGGGCATGGATAGTAGGTGCTATCCTCGTTGTATCTGCTATATGCCTTTTTGGATGGCTAGAGGGTGAAGCTGAGTTTAATAGGCAACTTAGTGCTCTAAAGGAATCTTCTCCTTCTGGACAATATATAGTTGTCTTCTGGCAACCATATTATGGTAGCGGGCCATATAATGATAACGACCCCATCAAGACTGGTGGGGCTATGGTCATTGATGGGAGCTTTAAATTCCCACTTATGGTTGAAGGCATGCAGTTTACTGTCTTATCTTCTAACTGTAAGAAATTTCAGAATGGGGAACAGGGGCGTTCCATTCTTTCAGCAGATGCGCTTGGTACCTGGAATTCTGGTCGGATTCCATGGGAAATTCAGTATCAGGGTGTAAAAGTAAGGTATGTCACATACGTAGGGCATACCTTCTTCGGAGCTTTGCATCTATATGATGGGTATTCCGTCCTCTCTGATGATGGAGCCTATAGAACTTACGGGCTTGGGTCTAATTGTCGAGTTGACCTCGGCAAAGACAAGCTTATTAAAGACCCTAACGGAGAGGAGTTCTTCTACTGGAAGTAACTATTCTCTGTTAGGTCAAGGTCATCTCTTAAAAATGTCAAAAGACATGAGAGGTGATCTTATTTTTTTTGACAAAAATATAATTTTGTGATATAAATTATTTATATACTTATTCTATGAAAGACATAAAATAAAAAATTATTTAATATATGTTATATTGATAGTTCTTGTTGCTTCTTCTGCTATATTGGTTTAGACTTGAAACCTATATATTCTTTAATGCTATTTTTTTATTGATTCTAGTTTCTTTTTTTATTAATAGAATAAATGTTGGAATATATGTTATGGCATTTTTGTTTGCGTTTTCTGGGATAGAATTAACATTTGGGAACACTATGCTGCTATTATAGACTTCTTTGCTTTTGCAAGATACAGGTATAGAAGAATATGCTAAAGCAATACCTGATACATTAATGAATAGAAATACTCAATTCTATGGTGCATCATATATCATAAAAATAAGGGTTATAAATGCACCACTTACATCTGATAATATTGCAAAACCAAAGATAGTATATAAAGAGTCAGAAGTTATACAAGAAGAAAAAATATTGACAAATTTAATAATGTATGATAGTGTAATCTATTAAAATAATTAGCTTTAACTAGTGGGTTTAAAGAAATTTAAGCCTACAAAGGTGGAGCTAATTCTGCCACATGTTCGTTGACAATAAGAAGGAGGGCAACTTAGGCGCCCCCTTCGAAAGTAGGGGGTCACCTAGTGACCCAATTCCTTTTAGGAGGAATATATGAAGACGGTAAAGAAAAATGCTAAGGCTGAAAAGACCTTAGCTCAATCCGAGAATAAACCTTCTCGGAAGGTTCCGGTGTGGGAGCTGGTTCTCTTTGGTGTTCTTGCTGTAGCTGTAATTGTTGGGGCTACTCTTGGAGTAAGCTCCTTAGTCAAGAACCAGAAACAAAGGAAGGCTGTGTCTTATGACACTGTAACAATTATTATTGAAACACCGAAGCGTGTTCTCCGTCGATACGCTGGGTATGACGGGGAGTTTGGCGACGGCGAGCAATTGCTCCGTATTGACGATCAGCGAGATAATCCAGATTATGCAGAATTTCCAGGTGTAGCTACTGGTCGCGACATTGTGTTAAATGCTGCTATTGACATGGGACCTGGGACAAAAAGGGGCTGGCTGACAGACCCTAAAAATGTTCCTTTAGCTTCTATAGTAGTCAAGGAAACTGGGGAAAAGCTTGTTCTTTCTGAAAATGACGTTGTTCTCAGAAAGACGGGCGGTTCTAAAGTAGCAACGCGAATCTTTAGATTCGCAGTTACTGCTGAGGGTAAGCCCATTTCAGTAGCCATGCCAGAAGCTACTGCTACGCAAAATATTGCTCAAGGTGGTGCTTCTACAATGAGTAATCCTCCAGCCAAGAAGTAAAACAAAATCTTCTTGGTAAGCCCCTTTCTATCTATATAATAGATTAGAGAGGGGCTATTTTTATTGACAAAATCTATAAAAAGTGTTAAACATATTATATGAAAATATTATTAATTAACAATATACATTATATTCGTGGTGGCAGTGAGAGAATATATTTTGAAACAGCTAATTTGTTAAAAGAAGCTGGTTATGAGGTTATATTTTTTTCTACCAAAAATGAGAAAAATATAAAAACAGAATTTAAAGAATATTTTGTTGATGATTTAGATTATTCAAATGTTAAAAGTAATAAATTATTTAAGAATATAAAAATGTTGTTTCATTCTTTATATTCTTTTAAAGTAAGAAGAGCTCTAGAAGAGGTTCTAAAGAAAGAGAAGCCTGATATAGCTCATATACAAAATATATATTTTTGGATATCACCATCTATATTATCTTTATTTAAAAAATATAATGTAAAAGTTGTTCAGACATTGCATGATTATCATCTAATGTGCCCAAATTTTAAATTTTTATCTCATGATAAAATATGTGAGAAATGTGCTAATAGGAAGTTTTATAATTGTACAAAGAATAAATGTATAAAAAATTCATATATTTATAGTTTAGCTTCTACTATTGAAGCATATTTTGTTAATGGGTTTGATTTTTACAGGAAATATGTTGATATTTTTATAGCACCTTCTGATTTTTTAAGAAATAAGTATATAGATATAGGAAAAATAGATAAGAATAAAATTGTAACAATAAAGAATTTTGTTGATTTAGAAAGTAATATAAATAAAGAGCAAGAGCTTGATAACTATATTTTATTTTTTGGGAGATTAGCAGAAGGTAAAGGCATAGATCTTTTAATAAAGAGTATGAAATATGTTAATAATGATATTAAATTAAAGATTGTGGGAGATGGTAATTATAAGGATAATTTAAAGCAACTTTGCAATAGTCTAGGACTAGAAAGTAGGATAGAATTTACTGGTTATAAAGAAGGAGATGAATTAAATAATATTATAAATAAGGCCAGAATAGTACTCGTGCCATCTATTTGGTATGAAAATTGTCCTATGGTTATATTAGAATCATTTTCAAGAAAGAAATTTGTTATAGCAACAGATATTGGTGCAATACCAGAATTTGTGAAAGATAATACAACTGGAGTTTTATTTAAATTAAATGATGAAAAGGATTTAGCTTTAAAAATTAATGAGAATTATTATGATAAAGATAAAATAAAGAATATTGGAGAAAATGCATATAATTATGTTAAAATATATCATAATAAACAATATTATTTAGATAACATATTAAAAATTTATAACAAGTTGTTAAATGAAAATATTTAATCTTTTAAAAAATAAATTAGGTATAATACTACCACTTTTATCTATTGTATCTTTGTCTATACTAACAATAGTATTTAATGTTAATCTTATTTGGATTACTATATTTTTATTTGCGATATTGATTATAGCTGTATTTTTTTGGAAATTAGAATATCTATTTTACATACTTGTCCTTTTATTTCCAATAACTACTGTATTTCATTCTTATTATGTTGTTGATCTAATTGCCATAACATTTTTATTTGCTTTTTTTCTAAGGTTTATAAAAGATAAAGTAGATGGTAAAAATGATATTACTTTAAGATTGCCTTTGGTATTCTCTTTTTTCTTATTCTTTATTTCTTCAATAATTTCTGTATTCTATTCTTTTGACAAGCTACTTTCTATAAGATCTGTTTTATATTTATTGTTTTTATATTTTACTTATTTATGTTTCCCAGTAAGTGTTATAAAAGATAAAGAGCAGATATTTAATGTATTAAAAATATTTGTATTTGTAGGTTTGATAGATGCTTTTGCTGGATTTTTTAGTTTGTTTGGCCAAAGAGAAAAAGGAATAATTTATGGTGCATATCCAACTACAATATTTGGCAAAAATTTTTTAGGCACAAGTCGTAATACATTAGCTCAGGTTCTGACATTAACTATACCAGCCATGATTGCTTTAGTTTATTTTTTTAAAGATAGAAATAAAATAAAGAAAGAGAAAGATAGGAGAGTTATAAAATTTTTAATGTTTGTAGGATTAGTATTCATGATAGTTATAAATATATTAACATTGTCTAGATCTAGTATGATTACTATGTTTTCTACCTTTTTTATAATTATTCTGGGTTATACTTTTTTATATAAAAGGCGATATTTTGGAAAAGTATTTGTTGCAACATTTTTAATAAGCATAGGTCTTGGTATTGGTATATATACATTTTATGCTAATTCAGATAGAGAAGGTTTCTCTGGATCTATAGAGTATAGATATGGAATAGCGCAAATATCAATGGATATGTTTTATGATAGACCTATATTTGGTAATGGGTTTGGGATGTTTAAAACGTTACTTGGTGCTAATTCTTGGCATAATCTAAATTATGGGTGGGGAGGTGTTACTGAATCTCATAGTTGGTTACAGAAAATACTTGTTGAGCAGGGTATATTTGGTATCTTATCATTTGGTGTATTTTTATTTAGCTTATATTATTTTTCAATCAAATATTTTTTAGATGAAAAAAATAGTAGGGAGAATAGAATGCTGATGGTCTTCTTACTTGCTATGGCAACTAGTCAAATAGTATTTAATGTATTTGATTGGATGTATTATAATTTCAGGATGTGGATACCTATGAGTTTACCTCTTATGTTGATTTTAATAGATAATGGGCAATATAATTTTATAATTAAAAATGAGCAGAAAAGTTAGTGTTATTATTACTTGTTATAATTATGGGCAATATCTAGATGAAGCACTAGATTCTGTTTATAATTCTAATTATGATAATTTTGAAGTTATAATAGTTAATGATGGTTCTGATGATATAAACACAATAGATAAATTAAATGATATAAAAAAGAGAGGTTATAAAAATTTAAGTATATTAGATCAGGATAACTCTGGAGTTGTAAAAGCAAGAAATAATGGATTTAAATTGTCTACTGGTGGTTATGTCGTATTTTTAGATGCTGATGATAAAATAGATAGGAATTATATTTCTAAATGTGCTCAAGCATTAGATAGTAATCCATCTATATCTTTTGTATATACTAATTCTATATTTTTTAACGAGAAAAAACAGGTAAAGATTTTTAATTTAGAATATAATTTTTATAGTTTATTATTTAGAAATTATATTCCAATAACTTCTATGATAAGAAGAGAAGCATTTAGTTCTGTTGGAGGATATAAACAATGTAATTATGAAGACTGGGAGCTTTATATTAATTTAGCTGAAAATGGGTTTATTGGATATTATTTGAATGAATATTTGTTTTTTTATAGAATCCACGGAAACAGCAAGCAGAAAAAAGATGACATAGATAAAGAAAAGAATATTTTACAAATAAAAGATATTCATAAGGATTTATATAATAAAGAAACATTAAAAAAAATAAAGGAAGAATCATATAAGGATAATCTTGATTTTATAAAAAAAGAAATATTTAGAATAGTTAGGGCTATTATAATAAGATATAGGGTTAAACTTGTAATGTATTAAATTAAGTTGTAAGCTTACAACTAAATTATATAGGAGGTATTTATGAAAAAGATATTGATTATGGTATTTGTTCTAGTTATGCCTTGTATATTTGCCCAGACACATTTGCCAGCAATTCAATTTTTATATGTTCATCCTAACTTAGAGGGTGGTATTGTTATAAGTAATGAAAATAATTATCCTGTTATAAATGATTTTACTGTCCATGTCGGGGGTAAAACATTTGTAAGGCTTGTAGAACATTCAATATATATTATTGAGAAAGATGGAAAGTTCTATTATCCGAACGGAGATCTCTGTCCTGTTGGTAAGGATGGAAGAGCAATATATTTAGGTGATAATAAATGGATAAATACTTGCTATCAGGATCAAGATCCGAAGAATATAAAGAAAATAGCTTATCAAGTTATTTGGCCATAAGGTATTACCCCTACATAAATTGTAGGGGTTTTTATTTTGTGTTATTATTGACAAAAACTCAATAATATGGTAGGTTTAAAAATCATTTAGATAATAAGATCATAATAAGCCTCGTTGAGGATAAATTATGGATTATTGTCTAAGTGTTTAATATAAAACAAAACCCCTGTTAGGGGAGATTCCCTTAATAAGGGGAGGAGGAAAATATGAAACGGCATGTTTGTATCTTTGTTTTAGGGTGTGTATTTACTATGTTAATAGTGGGCTGCTCCTTCTTTGATATGTTCGGAACAAATAAAACAACTACCACTGAGGAGGATGATTGGAACTATCCAATTCCTGACAATTCTAATTTCAGATGGAGAGTTGTTTCTTCATACTTGGAGTTCCAAGGGGAAGAGGGGAAGATTATTACTTACTCCATAAATGGGGGAAGTGAGATAGTCTATTCAGCTCCTTTCTATGTTGAGGATGGTGATCTGATAGCAGGATCTTATGATGGGAAAGCTTATGCTTTTCCAGTGTATACTTCAAGTTCTGCTGTTGACATTACAGCTACTATCTCAGTTAGTGGCGAGAGTGTTAGGCTTGCACCATCCCCAAAAATTAATGAAATTGATGTTACATCAATTTCATTATCTGGGCCTTCGGGTGAAACTATTAAGTATAGACTTGATGGTGGAGCTGAGGTTAGTAAAAGCATTGTGTCTTTAACGCCACCTGCAACAGGGTATAAATCTCATACTCTTGTTGTGAGTGCTGGGGATACTAGCAAGATCTTCCTATTTAAACTTTATGCCTCTTCCTCTGCTGTAACTAAAATTCCATGTCTTTTAGTTGACGGGGGCACTGATGATTGGTGGCAGGTTGGGTCTTCCACAAGATCTTATAAATTGAAAGGGGAGACAACTACTACTGTTGTAGCATATACTACTACAGGAGGTGATCCAACTGATCCAGCAGCTGCTGACAGGATTGTTGGGACTGGGGAAATTAGTTTCTATTTGTCCCAGCCTACAACCTTAAGAGTTTCTGCT
>JAGPKW010000032.1 GCA_018053685.1 Patescibacteria group bacterium | reverse complement strand
CCACTAGTAATCTTAACATTCTTGTTTAAATATTTTCTTTCTGCAGTATCTAGATTCTGACTAAATTCATACCCTAACGTCTGTGCATCAATCTCTATATAACCATTCTTATCTTGTTCTTCTTCATTTTCTTCAGCTTCATTACAATTCTCTTTAGTAGAGAACATACCACTACTAATACCCATAGCAATAATACATATAACAAGTATACCTATTATTACATAAAGTATTATATTGCTTGAAGGTTTCTTTTTCTCTTCAAAAGCAGTTGTTTGGCTTTCTGCCATATATTTATTTTTAATAATTTAAATATATTAACTAACAAAAGATTCAATTACCTTCTTAAGATATGGTATATCTTCATAACTATGATTATTATCTACTTCCATTGGTCTTTGATATTTAATCATTGATACATTTAATCCCTTTTTATCAATTATTTCTTTTAATTCATCATACCCAATTACAGGGTCATATGGCTTTTGTATAAAGAGAGAAGGGGTTATTAAATCATCTAAAAGTTCATCTACATTATCTCCTCTATTTAATGCCCAGTTATATGGAAATCCAATAAATACAAACTTATTTACATTAATATATCCTAATCTCTGTGCTTTCATTCCTAATATACATCCTGCACTCTTTCCTACAATATTAATAGGTTCTTTTAAGTTTAAATCCTTTATCTTTTCCAACTCTATATCCCATTGTATATTTCCTTCCCCTTTCCAATGGTCATAATAGAGCATTGTGTTATTACCTTCAAAAGCATTAATAAGGGATTCACACCACTGTTTATGATCTTTTGTATTTCCTGGTAAAAAGAGATACATATTTAAAATATTAATAACTTAAAATATGATATTTAATTATACTCTTGTTTAGCTTAGGAGTGTTATGTGTATTCTAATAGGATAGTATTATTAGATTTAAACTTGTATAATTAGAGGATATTATATGGTGGATGTAGCTCAATTGGTTAGAGCACTGGTCTGTGGCACCAGGGGTTGTGGGTTCAAGTCCCATCTTCCACCCCATTCTTGAGATTTATTCAATTCAAGGTGTTGTCTTTTCCAATAACAGGTATATTTATTAAATAATTTAATAATAATCATTTAATTCCAAAAGTCTAATAAATTATTAATTGCATCTATAAATAGCTTTGGTGCTTTTACACCAAGTATAAGTTTCCCATTCTCATTAAGCAGAAATCCTATTTCAATTTCTATCAATTTTTCTTCCTTACTACCATAAAGAACAACTGTTCTTACAATATTAAATGAAGGATAATATTTCAAAATGTAGTTTCGCTCTATGAAATCATATGTTTTTAGTGTCTCTATACCTAGGAAACGATTTTCATATTTTTTACCTTCAATATTAATTGCTTGCTTTCTATCAAAATCAATAAGTATTAAATCTGGAATACTCAATCTTTGCTCTTTATCGCCTGCTTTATACTTTTCTCTATTCATATATTTCTCAATAGCAATATGCTCTCCCTTTTTAGTTATAAAGTACCCCCTTTCACAACCAGCATGATTCTCATAAATTGAGTAACCAGTCGTAAAATTTTCAACTACAATATGTATAAATATCGTCCCTAATTTTTCGCCTTTTGTCTCATAATCCCAATAAATGGTATTTCCTTCTGCCTTAGGCACTGTTAAACCTTGTAATGAAATTTTAAGTTTATTTGCAAGTTGAATAAATTTGTTAGTATTTCCGACTTGAGATTGTGAAGTTAGTCCGTGTTTTGTAATTACAATGTCTTTTTCCCAACCTAGTTTTCTTAGGACTGCAGAAATCACGGTTAAGGCACCTATATTTGGGTCATGAGAAAGTCTCTCATTTTTAGCTAATCTTCCAGATATTTCTATCCTATCTTCATATTTAGTTATCATAATTGGTGTATTACCTTTAGGAGCACTTTTCATCCTTGATTTAAATTTGATTAGTTCATCAATTGTCTTAAATGGCTTGAAGACATTATCATCAAGTTTTTTACCCATAATATCTATACCTAGAGTTAGTAACATTCTTGTTCCAAATATATTTGTATCTGTAGGCTTAGATTTCTGTTCAACTTGAAAATTATAAAGCATTATCTTTTTAACTTGTGGATAGTAGCTATCAATAAAAACAAATTTAGAGCATCTTTGATAAACACTAGTGTTCCTACTTTCACCATCATCTGTTTTTGTTTCCTCTATAGCATATAATGGAATATCTGTTTGAGTGGGTTCTTCATTTTGATAAAAGATTAGATAATCTGTAAAACTTGATTTGCCTGAAATCGTTTTAATATACACTTTATCGACATTGTTGCATCTAAATCCTGTTACTTCATAAGTAAATGTGAATTCATCATTCTTGAGTATTGGAAGTATTCTTAGTGTATCAATGAAAACAACGAATTTATTATCTATTGCGAATCTTTCAAGAATTGTTCTTATAACCTCTTTTTTTGGTCTTTCTTCAGTAAGTAACCACAAAATTTTTTTCATCCCCTTAAATTATGTTAATTTATCTAAAATATAAAGTTGTTCCTGAATATGTTTTTTATATTTACTATCACCATTATTATTACTTTTAAAACGTAGATAATGAAATTCTTCCAATTCAACTTTTCCATATTTATGCATCATATTAAGAATTTTTTCATTTGGCATAATTCCTTCAGAATTGTAACTTAAGAGCAAATAATTACATCTTGCATTGGAAACTATTTTTTCTAATTCCCTTATCCCCGTTTTTGCATTACAAAAGGCTGATTTTTGGTCTGTATAATCTCTTAACCCTGATACACCTTTTATAACAGGACTATCATACTTTGCTATCGTTTCAAGTAAGTGATAGTTTGGTGCATATTGTCTTTGATTATATGGAGGATCTAAATAAAAAATATCTGCTTGTATCTCTTCTGCTAGTTCCACAGAGTTTCGATTATATGCTTGATTATCTTCTTTGTTAATTATGATTGGTATTTCTCTTAATATAATAGACTTAATTGCTCTTGGATCCCATTGTTTTTGAAACGCAGCATAAACACCTGTGATATTTGCATAAAAAGGAACAGTCTCAATAAGGCATGCTATTAAAATATAGTATTCTTCTTGAGTTATTAATTTCTTAATATACCATTCTTCAATCTGTTGCCTTATCGCATCTATTTTTTTACCATTCTCACCAATAAAATATTGTCTAGGTTGATTAAGGTTCTTCGTTCCTTCTGGTGTATAGTTTTTGTAAATAAAACCCTCTACTCCTGGAATTTTATTTAAATAATCTATCACTTCAGACAATGGTGTAGATAAGAGCCTTTCACTTTTATAATTAAGATTTTTAAGTAGTTTATTAAATTGTGGCTCTGTATTGTTAACTATATACGCTTGTTGTAATACATAAGAAAAATATAGTAAATCAGAAGTAATCACTTTATATCCTTTTTTCTTAAAGAATTGAGCTACACTTGTTGTTCCAGTAAACACATCAAAAAAACTCTTACCTGAAATTTTTTTTTCATTCATTATTTGGTATATCTTTTCGACCAAGTTTTCTTTATTTCCTATAAATCTCATATGTTTTCGTAATTAGTAATTAGAATTTCTTTACTACCATTTTTGCTTCTATCTTTTGTGTGGTAATTTGAGTTTGAATAATTGGAGTATAAACTATTGACCTTATATAAACTATTTTTATTTACCCAATTCTGTAGAATAATATTAGATTTTCCTTTATGTTCAATCACATTTGAAAGTGCGAACTTAACACCTTTGGCATTAAGCTCATCAAGAATTTCAAGTAATTTCTTCTCCTCTTTCATAGACCAGCCAGTAAAACCTCTTTTTCCATCATTGTAGCTGCCTGTTGTAATTAGATATGGTGGATCACAATATACAAAATCGTTTTTAGATAAATTATCAATTGGAAATTTATCAAAGTTATAATTAGTAAATATTGTTTCAATGTTTTGTATTTTATGAATAAATCTTTCCAAATTTTTCTTCATTGATGGATTAAAAGTACTTCTTTCTTTCCCAAAGGGATTATTAAATTCATGACTATTATTAAATCTTATTTGATGATTAAAGGAATACGCTATTAAGACAAATAAATCTAGCGAGTTTCTGTTTGTATTATAATAAGCTCTTAACTGATTGTATCCTTCACTATTCGTTAATGAAAGTTGATATTCATTCACTCTTTTTTGTATATGCTTAAGAATATCTTTAATATCTGTATTTTGGAATTCCTTATACATATCAATTAAATATGTAAGATTATCGTTAAAGAAATACCTCTTTGCTCTAACATTTATACCAACATTACAACCACCAGCAAATAAATCTACAAATGTGTCGATATTTTTAGGAAAGTATGGAATGATTTGTTTTAAAAGTTTATATTTACCTCCAATGTAATTTAGAGGTGATTTAATAAACCCTTCTTCTATTTTATTATCATTGAACATTTGAGTTGTTATTGATTTTGTTTGTTTCATTTCTATTTTTTCTTAATAAAATCTTCTAAGTCAGATTTTTTAATTCGATGCTGTTTCCTGGCTTTGTATGAAATAAGCTACTTTTAGCATTGATGCAACTTCTTTTATTGTGTAATAAATCTCTTCATTATTATTTATCATATTAGAGTAATTTATATATCCTTGCAACGCATTAGGTAATACCACATAGAATGAGATTAAAATTTAAAATTAAATTTTAGTTTGGATTACTTCTGGGAAAAAAGTCTATACCTCTTTAAACAAAAAAATATATAAATATAATGAGTTAAAAAGTATTTAAGTTTAGGTTTAATACTGATACAATCCTTTAAATAAAGAATAGTTCGTTAGTTTCAAAATTTATAATAACCAATTTTAACCAATCCCAGTATTATCTCTTCTATTCCTTATTACTATTCTCATTTATTCTATTAGATATATATGAATTAAATACATTTTCATCTGTTAATACATCTCTATGAATATTCTCATTATTTAAAAGAGATCCTAAATCTTTAGCATCTGGAAAGAAAGAAAAATAGAACATATTTAATTTAACAATCTTACTACTAGAAAGATACATCCAAGGTAATACCTGAGACTCAATCTTAAGTATATAACTCTTTTCATTCTGTTCATCTATAACCTCTTGTATACTCCCAGATATTAATCCACATTTAATTCTTTTTTCCCATTCAGCTCTTAAAACAGAACTGTAAGTAGAAACTACATGAGATTCAGGAATCTTTTCTACTAAAGCAGGAATTCTTGGTACTCTTGCTAATTTACATCCAGCTACACGATGAGAACCATCCATTACAAAAAACAAATCTCCTTCTGGAGTAGATAACTGCTTTAATTTAATACCAAATCTAGGATCTTTAATATGAAATACATTATCTACTGATTCTGTAGTTGGATTAATCAATTGTTTAGCAATATTTACTACTCTACCTTTACGACTTCCATACTCTGTAGACCAGTCTATAAATGCAGGAGATATGCTACCAACTATATTATTAGTATCAACCATATTCATACCTAAAGATTGTCCTTGAGGATATAATAGTTCAGTAAATTCTTCATGAGAAATATATGGAAGTTCTTTTAAATCTTTTTGCATATCTTCTAATTGAGAGATATCCAATCCCTTTATATCTTCAGGTATACTTTTATTAATTTCAGATACAATTTCTTCTAACTTGTTTTCTAATGATTCATTATTTTTATTATCAACAGAGTCCTGTGATAGTTCTATCATAATATTAGAATAATATAATTTGTGAAGTAAGTATATAAATATATATACTCTACTAATAAAGATATCACTATAATATTCCAATTACCCGTTAGTTAACAAAATTTCACTGTATTAAATCATTTTTTAATATTTAATTCCTCTTTATCTGAATCATAAACATCTTTATTCTTTGAATAAAATGACTTATTGCAATCATTCCCATTACCAATGATAGTTCAACATGCCAGTATAGAAAATCAAAGCTAATATTCCATAAACTGCTGTTTGTATACCTAACAATCATAAATATACCAAAACCAAATGATGGAATTAGTAATAGTAATATCAATAATGTATTCCAAAAACCGTTAAACTTTTTTAACAAACTAATATCTCTCTTCTTTTTAACAAAGAAATATGGAATCCAATATAAACAAACTGTAAGAAGAATAGGGGATACAATATTATACTCATTAGTATTATTAGAGCTACTTTCATTACCACCCTCTTTTATATCCTCTGTACTCTGAACAGTAGATTGTAATTCTGTACTTGAGGTATCACTACTATTACTACTACTCAAAACACCAATTCTAAAAGTTTCTAATAATGAATAACTACTCCTCTTGTGATCTCTGCCTGTATTATCCTTTGTTTTAAAAGCCTGTGTCATATCACCACCACACCAGCTTCTAATATCCATATATCTATCATGTATTTTTACATATTTAGTAATATCATATACAGATTCCTCAAATACAACCCAGCAGTCATTCTCACTATTATGTTTTTGGATATCTTCTATTGTATATGTAGTATCTGCATATGAATTAACAAAGGAAGATAATAGAAGTAGAAAAGATATAAGTATAGAAAGCATTCTAGTTGTTATCTTAATTAATATAATATCAATATTCTCATAAGACAGAAGAAAAATCCAATTCTATTTTTTTTATACTTTAATTAATTCAGATAAAAAATAATGATATAATCAACGATGTTTTATAAAGCAGATACACTATTAATTAATCCAGTCACAAGACCAGATTACAAGAAAATTGAAGGATACCCAGAAGTCGTTATACTAGGACATAGTACAAGATGGCCTGAAATATTATCATCAATATCAATTAATAATCCAAACCTTACTGTATTAAACCATTCTCTTTCAAGATATGGAGAAACTGTTCTTTTTCTTAGTTATGGAAGACAAATACTATACATATTTACAAGTGAAGGATCTCTTAACCTCCATACAAACATTGTAAAAGCTGCATTTAATGGAGCAAAATATATAATAAATATTGGTTGTTCAGGAAGCATAAATGAAAATTTAAATATAGGGGACATTGTAATATGCAATTCTGCAGTAAGAGATTCAGGCTTTGGAAATTTATTAGCAACCCATGATCAAATAGCAGTATGTTCTCCATTTTTAAATACACTTCTATTAAATAGTGCATCAAATATAACCAACAAAACAAAGAGTTTCCCAAAGAGTATATTAGGAAATGTATGGTGTGTTAATACCCTTTATTATACTAAAGAGAATGTATTAGAAGCAAAAGCAAAAGGATGCGATATAGTTGAAATGGAAATGGAGACAGGAGCTATTACTACTGGTTGGTTAAATGAAAATTTCTTTAATGATAATCCAATTCATTATTCTCAAATATCATATATATCTGACAAGTTACCAATAAATGGAGAGGAGTGGACAGATGTTTTTACAGAAGAGAAATCAAGTACAATGTTAGGTGGAAAAAGAGATTCTCTATCCATTGTATTAGAAGTATTTAAGGATTTTAAATAATCCTCTTATTAATTCCAAAAAAAAGAGATACATTAATAATTTCACTTTCTCTTTACATTTCAAAGATGTTCTAATTGACTTCATAAAATAATATGTATATCCTAATATTAAATAAGTAATAATCTAAAATAATCTATTATTAAATTAATAAATGAAAAATAAGGTAAACACTACTTTTAAGAGAGTATTAGAAATAACATTGCTCTCTTTACTAGTTTTAATTATTGGATTATTTATTTACGATTATTTTAGAATAAAGCCAAATAATGTTCAGTTTACAAATATCACCTCTAACTCTGTTACAGTAAGCTGGGATACAAAAGCAAAAACAAGTGCTACTGCAATATATAAAAAGGGTAATAGTAAATTTCCATTTTCAATTTTATCATTTAGAAAACAAGAGTTTTTTGATACAAGAGATATAACAGAAGCTGAGTTAGAAGCTACACAAAAGTCTATACAGAATCTAGA
>JAGPKW010000031.1:5826-8158 GCA_018053685.1 Patescibacteria group bacterium | reverse complement strand
AATCTGGGATAAGTTGTTTTTGCAATATTTTAGATAGAAGTATCACAAGGCAAATAAGCCAAGCTAAAAATATGGGAGCTAAGTTTATATTGATTTTAGGTCAGCAGGAAGTTGTTGATAATACTATCATAATAAGAGATATTGAGACTAATATACAAGAGGTTATAAACTATAATAATATTGTTAGTGAATTAAAGAAGAGATTAATTAATAAGATAAATTGACTTATTTAGCTTACTGATGATATAATTTAGATATAATTATTAACTAAAATTGAAAGGAAGGTGAAAAATGATAGAGGCAAAAAGAAAAGAAAATGAGTCTTTTGATAGTCTTTTAAGAAGATTTAATAAAAGAATACAGCAAAGTAGGATATTACAAAGAACAAAAGAAGAGAGATTTTATCAAAAGCCATTAAGTGACTTAAAGGCTAAAAGAAGGGCTGCTAAAAGAGCAGAACTTAGGGCAAAAAGAGAATATTTAAAGAAAATTGGAAGATTAGATGATATAAATACAATAAAAAAATAACTTTTTATGAAAGATCTTTCACTAAAATATAATCAAGATTTTAAGCATACAAATGCTGTCGAAGATATTTTTAAAGATATTGAAAGTGATAAAGATAATAATGTTTTAAGTGTTGATAAAAGAAATTCAAGAAGCAATATTGAAAATATTGATATTGATAAAATTAATAGAGAGTTTAGGAGAAAAAATAATAAAAGATATATATTATTATTTTCTGTGTTTTTTGGTTTGATAACACTTTTTATAGTGTTTATTATAGTAGTTATATTAGGATTTATTAGTGAAGCTACAAAAGCAGTTTTTGTTTTTTAATTTTAAATTATGGATGAAGAAAATAATGATGATAAAGATGATAAAAAAGAAGATAATTCTGGTAAATTTACAGTTATGCCAGATGAATTTTTTAGTTTTAAGTATCAACAATCTAGAGTAAGGAAAGAGCAACAAATGATGGCTGAGAAGGAACAAGTTGATAAAAAGAAGAGAAAACAAGAAGAAAAAATGAAAAGAATAGCAGAAAGAGAGAAGATGCAGAAGGAGAGAGAAGAAGAACAAAAGAGAATGAAAGAAACGAAAGAGCAGGAAAGACAAAAGAAAGAAGCAGAAAAGAAAAAACTTGAAGAGCAAAAGAGAGCAATAAAAGAGTTGCAAGAAAGAAAGCTTAAGCAAGAGCAAGAAGAAAAAAAGAGGATTTTAGAGCTAAGAAAGAAGTCTATTGAAGAAAAAAAAGATGATGAGAAGGCTAGTAGAAATAGAATTAAGGTAGAATTAGAAAGAATTAATAAGTTAAAGCAAGAGACTGATTATTCAAAATTAAATGAAGAAGAGCTAAAAGAATTTAATAAGAATATAGAAGAACAAAGAAAAGAAGCTTTAAAAGAGATGAAAGAACAAGAAATTATGACTAGGCAGGAACAAAAAAAGATTGAAAGAGAAGCAAAGGAAGAAGAAAGAATAAAAAAGAAAGAAGCTGAAGAAGCTTTAAGAAGTAATAATTTACAATTAAAGGGTGCTCATAAAAAATTAGATTTAAGTTTTATACAAGATTTGGAGCAAAGGTTAGGTCCAAAACAAACTAAAACGAAAAGAGTTTTTGTTATTTGTAGCATGATTTTATGTTTAATTCTTTTAGTATTTACAATAAATAAATTATTTAAAGATTTAGGATATTTTATAAATGAAGAAACAGATAATAATCAAGTTATTGTAAGTAATACATTACCTATTTCTACTAATTATGGTTATGAGGCAGATTATGGGATGACTATTCCTGAGAATAATAACAATAACAATAATGAAGTTGTATCACAAGAAGTTAAGCAGACGAATAGTGAAGAATTTTTTAAATTTTTCTTTGCAAAAGATAGATTTAATATGGGTTCTGATCAAGACAATGATTATTTAACTGATAAAGAAGAGCCATATTATGGGACAAAAATAGATAATAGGGACACTGATGAGGATCTATATCCTGATGGTGAAGAGGTTTCTAATTTATATAATCCAATTGGCCATACACCTGATAAAATATTAGATAATGATAATATAAGGATATTTAGTAACAACAATAATATAGAGTTTTATTACCCAAATGGTTTTACAGTTTCTGAAGATCCTGAGAAGAAAATAATAGATATTTTGCCAATCGATATTTCTGATGAGTATTTTGAGATTAGCTTACTAAATAATAATGGTATTAATTTTCTAGATTTTATAAAACAAGATTTAGGAACTAATGATATAAATTTATTAAAATTAAATATACCAAATGAAGCATATATAGATAGTATAGGTAAGAGTGTTT
>JAGPKW010000031.1:0-5726 GCA_018053685.1 Patescibacteria group bacterium | reverse complement strand
TTACTAAATAATAATGGTATTAATTTTCTAGATTTTATAAAACAAGATTTAGGAACTAATGATATAAATTTATTAAAATTAAATATACCAAATGAAGCATATATAGATAGTATAGGTAAGAGTGTTTATATTAATTTTAATAATAATGCTATGAGAATTAAATATATAAATAATTCTTCTGAATATAATTATAGCGCTACTTTTGCAATGCTAATAAGGAGTTTAGAGTTAAAGTAATGGTTGAAATCAATAATACAACAACACATAAGATTAATATAAAAGGCTACGAAAAAACATTTAATAATGTTTTAGATGTTTTAAATTTATATAATAAATATGTTTCTGTTGGAATTGTTGATGAGAAATATATAAAGCAAATGAATAGAAATTATAGAGGAATAAATAAGCCAACAGATGTTTTGAGTTTTTTATGGGGAGATGAATTAGGCTTGGGAGAAATTATTTTCTGTTATGATATTATATGTAAGCAAGCAAAAGAAAATGGTAATAGTATAAAATATGAAATGACATTGATGTTTATACATGGTATTTTACATTTATTAGGATATGAAGATGAAAAAAGTGATGAGGAATATATAAAAATGGAAGATAAACAGAAAGAAATTATGGAGAAGCTTGATACTTGTTAACTTTTTTAAATTGTCAATTTTTATGATAAAATATATTTAGTAGCTAATTTTTATTTTTAGAGAAATGCTATATTCGAAAAGGTTAAAAGAGAAAAAATATCTAATAGTTTTAGTGTTTTTTTTATTTTTATTTTTTAGTTTTAGTATAAAATTTGTATTTGCTGCTGATGGTCAAATTCAAGATACGTTTGGTAGGCAGATGCTAGAAGCTGCAAGAATAAACGCTGGATTATCTACAAAAAGTATATATGCAATTATTGGGAGTATTATAAAAGTTATATTATCCCTTTTCGGAATATTTGCTACTTGTATAGTTGTTTATGCAGGTGTTTTATGGATGACATCTAAGGGTGAGCCTGAGAAAATAAATAAAGCTAAAGAGATGATGAAGAATGCTCTGATAGGTATGCTTATAGTTGTGTCATCTTATGCTATAACAAGTTTTCTTGTAGGAAAATTAACTGGTATATTTGGAAGCCCTACAAGTTATGAATATAATACAGGCGAAGATAGTGGTACGATTGGTGGCTTTGGGTCTGGATTTAATGTTGTATCTACATACCCTAGAAATGAAATGCAAAATGTTAAGACATGTGCTAGGGTTTCAGCTTTATTTAATAAAGATTTGTATGCTGATTCTGTTAATGATTCTAGTGTATATATTAGAGATGAAGATGAAAATAAGTTCTTCAATCCGGAAAAAGATGAATATTATGTAAGTAACGATACATTTACTTTTTATCATAATAATAATGATTTCTTAAAAGATAAAATTTATAGGGTTACAATTAATAGTGGTGCTGATGGAGTAAAGAGTTTAGCTGGAGATTTACTTGAAAGATCTAAGAGCATATGGTTTAGAACATCAGAATTAGAAGATTTTTACCCTAGAGTTAAAGCTACATATCCTTCACAAAATGCTACTGGAGCTTGTAGAAATACTTTTGTCCAATTTCAATTTCAGGAAGGTGCTGATCCTTCTAATTTAGCAGAAATGGATCCAACAACATTTAATACAAACAATATTTCAGTTGAAAAATGTACTGGACCTAATTTTAGTAATTTAACATGTGCTTTGCAATCTGGTTTAGAGATTAGTTCTATATCTCCTGATTCTATATTCTCAGGATTTACATTAAACTTTAATAGAATGCTTGATGCTAATTCTTTCTATAGAATTATACTAAAATCTTCTGATCATAATCCAACACTTAATCCTAATGATGGTATAGCAAATAATTGCGGTAAGCCATTAGATGGTAATGCAAATGGTTTTTCAGATGGGGCTAGTGTTGATAAATATATTTTGTATTTTAAAACAGGAGAAACTGAAAAATGTGAGCCTATTATAACAAACGTTAATCCTAATGCTGGTTATTATAATGATAGATTCGATATTAGTGGTCAGTATTTTGGGATACTTGGTGATGTTTCAATAGCTGGTTTTAAAGCTAATGATAATTGTACAGAAAATGTTGATGTTGATATATATAGTGTCAATGATGAAAAAACTTGCTATGTATCTTGGGGAGATACATTAATACAAGCTAAGGTTCCATTTGGATCTGTTACTGGCCCATTGAAAGTAGAATTAACTTCTGATGTATATGCTCAAGCTGATAATGATTTTACTGTTTTGAGTCCATATATATCAAAATTGGATCCTGACCATGGGCCAAAAGGAGAGTTTATAAGGATATCTGGTTTAAATTTTGGTAATAATGAAGGTAAAGTATATTTTGTAAGTTTTACTGGTACTGTTACAGAAGCATTAAGCCCTACAGCATGTTCTTCTATTGATACATGGAAGAATAATGAGATAATTAGAGAAACTCCAAATGTTCCTATTGGTCCATATGTTGTAATTGTTGGTGTGCCTAAAGAAGGTGGAGGCTATTATTATAGTAATTATTTAATATATACTGTTACAGAAGGAGAGCCTGGGCCAGGGCTTTGTGGGGTTGAACCAGATCAAGCTGCAAGAGGTGATCCTGTTAATTTAGTTGGTATAAGATTTGGTACTGGTGGAGGTAGTGATAAGGTCATATTTTCAAACGTTGATATACCAAAAGCTAGTACGACTTCTTGGGCGGATAAATTAATAAAAGTTAATGTTCCCCAAACTGCTGTTGATGGTTATGTTAGTGTTTATGCTAATTCAAAGGAAAGTAACAAAGTATATTTTAATGTTTTAAGTATTTCTTCTGGTGATGATATATATCCTGTTATTGTTGATTCTCCCGGTTGTACAGTAGAATCAAGAAGCCCATCAGCATATAAAAATGCAACTGATGCATGTATTAATGCTTTAGTTGAAGCAAGATTTAATATTGAAATGGATACAACAACATTTGCTAATAATATGGAACTATATAGTTGTGAAGGGCAAGGTATAAATTGTAATACAAAAGTAATAGGAGTTGTAAGTAATAATGGATCAAAAAGAATTGTATTTACACCAACATCTAATTTAACACCAGGAATGTGGTATAAGGCTGTTATCAAAACAGGAGTTAAAGCACTTGGTACTGGGAAGAATATGCAAAGTGAATATACATGGAACTTTAAAACAAGAACTGATAACAATGGAGTATGTGATATTAATTTACTTAATGTCTTACCAACAGAAGCAACATTAAATATTAATGAGACAACTAATTTAACTGCTAACCCATCTTCTAGCTCTGATATTTGTGCTGTATTAAAGCCAACATCAACTCCAGTATATGTTTGGAGTAGTGATGATTCAAATAAAGTATCAATACAAACAACAAGTGTTAATGCAATTACTGGTGTTGGTACAGCAACTATTTTAGGTAAAGCTCAAACATCTTTAACAAAAGTTCATGCTACATGGAATCTATTAACTGATTTTTCTGATATTACTGTTATAGATGATGGTCATCCTGTTATTGTTGATTCTCCCGGTTGTACAGTAGAATCAAGAAGCCCATCAGCATATAAAAATGCAACTGATGCATGTATTAATGCTTTAGTTGAAGCAAGATTTAATATTGAAATGGATACAACAACATTTGCTAATAATATGGAACTATATAGTTGTGAAGGGCAAGGTATAAATTGTAATACAAAAGTAATAGGAGTTGTAAGTAATAATGGATCAAAAAGAATTGTATTTACACCAACATCTAATTTAACACCAGGAATGTGGTATAAGGCTGTTATCAAAACAGGAGTTAAAGCACTTGGTACTGGGAAGAATATGCAAAGTGAATATACATGGAACTTTAAAACAAGAACTGATAACAATGGAGTATGTGATATTAATTTACTTAATGTCTTACCAACAGAAGCAACATTAAATATTAATGAGACAACTAATTTAACTGCTAACCCATCTTCTAGCTCTGATATTTGTGCTGTATTAAAAGCTAATTCCCCAGCATATACTTGGACAAGTGAAGATGAGTCTAAAGTTGAGATATCATCTACATCTATTAACCCAGTTACAACAGTTGGAATTGCTACCATTGAAGGTATTGCTGAAGTTTTGTCTAATAAAGTTACAGCTAGGTATAAAAATACTAGTATAACCGATTATGCTGATATTAGAGTTAATGGTGAAGGGGGGATTGGATCAAGTTGTAATACAAGCAATGATTGTGCAGATGGTTTATGTTGCGATGCTGATAATTTATGTACTAATAATTTTTCTGTATGCCCTCCAAGAATAGACGAACAAGCAAGTTGTCATGCTGAGAATTATTTAGTGACTGATATTTTATCAAATCCTTCTCCTTATAAAGATAAAACTGATGCTTGCCCTAATATAAATGTTAACGTTGCATTTGACCTAGATATGAAGACTGATCAAGGGCATGGAGCTATAAACAATTTAGCTAATTTTATTGTTGAAGATTGTGGTAGTGTCTATTATGAGAATGGTTGTAATGAATTAGCATTAGAACCAGAGCAAATAGATGTAGAGAATAATAAAATATTAATATGGACACCTGTTAATAATTTGAAACAGAATAATTATTACAGAATAACAATATCTAGTAATGTAGAAAGTTTGTATGATGTTAAAATGAACAGTAATTATGTTTTTGTATTTAAGACTAGAAATAAAAACTGCACTATAACAAGAGTTGATGCTAATCCAGGAACTTTATCTTTACAAAATGAGTATTATCCAAATGGTGATTTAACACCAGTAGCACAGTCATCATATGGTTTATGCCAATCTATCATTGTTCCTCCTGGTGCAACATTTGCTTGGCATACAAATAATGTTGATAAAGTTGGTATATGCTCTGGTGCTAATTATACTTTATGCAATAATAGTTCGTCTAATCTTATGAATATAAGCATAAAAGCTAAAGCTGCTGTTGTTAATAACTTAGTTGATGTTACTATAACATTACCTGGAGATAATGGAGTATTTTCAAGTGAAGATAATACACCTCAAACAAGTTTAGTGAGTGTTGCTACATGTTCTGATGGTATAAGGAACTGGAACGAAACAAGTGTAGATAGTGGAGGAGTATGTTTAATAACAACAAATCCTACAAATGGAGAATGCGGGATATATACTTCAACATATTCTTCTTCTAGTGAAATAACTCATCCTTGTACAGCAGGAGATTTAGATGGAACTATATTATATAGTGATACTCTAAATAAATTTACTTGGACTTGTAGAGGATTAAATGGCGGAAATAATGTAAATTGTAGTGCTAATGCTGTTCCTAATTTAAATGGTGTATGTGGTATAAATCAAGGAAATTATATTACAGATGATGATATTATACCTTGTGCTGCTGGCCTATTAGATCCTGATCATCAAGTTACATTTAATGATTTAACAGGAAAGTGGGAATGGAGGTGTTTAGGTTTAGGAACAGGTATTGGTACTGATTGTAATGCTCTTGGTCCAAGTTCTGGAAATAATCCTGTTAATGGAGTATGTGGTAGTAATCCAGGTAATTATGATAGTGATAGTGATATACCTCATCCATGTAGTGCTGGTGATACAAGTGATATTATGTTTAATTTAATATGGAGATGGGATTGTGTTGGTTTACATGGTGGAAGTACTGCACATTGTAATGC
>JAGPKW010000030.1 GCA_018053685.1 Patescibacteria group bacterium | reverse complement strand
CGAGCCTTAATGAACTATCTCTAACATCTTTTGCTTTATCACCAAAAATTGCTCTTAATAATCTTTCCTCTGCTGATAATTCTGTTTCTCCTTTAGGTGTAATCTTACCAACTAGAATATCACCAGGACCAACTTCAGACCCAATTATTATAATTCCATCCTCATCAAGATTTTTCAATTTATCCTCTGAAATATTTGGTATATCCCTAGTTACTATCTCTGGCCCAATCTTTGTATCTCTTACTTCAATAACCTTTGTATTTATATGTATTGATGTATATCTATCAGCTTCGACAACTCTTTCTGAAAGTAATACAGCATCCTCATAATTTCCTCCTTCCCAACACATAAAAGCAACTTTTAAATTTTGGCCCAAAGCTAATTCTCCCTTATCAGTACTCATACCATCAACCAGAACATCCCCCTTCTTAACTTTTTCACCAACATTAACTCTTAATTTTTGATTAATACATGTTCCCTGGTTAGACCTAGCAAATTTCCTTAAGTTATATGAATAAATATTCTTATCTTTCCCTAATAATTTTAAATGTTTTGCATCAGCCTCTATAATCTGTCCGTCAATAGGAGCTACATATACTTGTCCAGAGTCAACTGCAGCAATACCTTCAAGCCCAGTCCCGATAATTGGGGACTCTGGATTAATACATGGCACAGCCTGTCTCTGCATATTTGAACCCATCAATGCTCTATGTGCATCAGTATGCTCCAAAAAAGGAATTAAAGCAGCTGAAACTCCAACAATTTGATTAGTAGCAACATCCATATAATCAACCTCATCAACGCTAGCGTTCCCTGCTTCTCCATGTATTCTGGCCTCAACAAAATCCTTTTTAAAATAATGCTCATCAATTAAACTATAATTTATAGAAATCACATACTTTTCTTCTTCAGCAGCAGTTAAATAATAAACTTCATCACTGACAAATGGCTTAATTTTTATCTCCCTCACTTTATCCTGAGCTGACATTTTCTTAAACATTTCCTTTGTTATTTTATCTCCCTTTTTTGCTATGCCTTTTATATCTTCATTTAATATTTTACCAATGAGTAAGTCAGAATTTTTATCCAATATTCTATATACTCTTCTATAAGGTGTCTCTAGAAAACCATATTCATTAACCCTAGCATATAAAGCCATATGCCCAACAAGGCCAATGCTTGAACCTTCTGGAGATTCAATTGGACATATCTTACCATAATGAGTTCTATGAACATCTCTTACTTCAAAACCAGCTCTTTCCCTTTGTATACCACCAGGGCCCATAACAGAAAGTCTTCTTTTATTCTCTAACTCTGCAAGAGGATTGACTTGATCCATAAATTGAGATAATTGAGAAGACATAAAAAATTCTCTTATAACACTTGTAATAGGTCTTGAATTTATAAGCTGAACTGGAGTAATAGAATCAACATTTAATGTGCTCATTTTATCTTTTATAATTCTCCTCATCCTTGCCAGTCCAACCCTTAATCTTGCTTGTAATAGCTCACCAACTGCTCTTACCCTTCTATTTGACAAATGGTCTATATCATCAGCCTCATCCTGAGAAATATTTAATGAAATAATCTCTGAGATTATAGCTATTAAATCTTCTATTTTTAAAACTCTATTTTCTGGTGTATTTGGATATGTAAATCCAAATTTATTATTTATTTTATATCTTCCAACACGTGAAAAATCATATCTCTCAAAATTAAAAAATGTAGCAAATATTAAAGATTTTGCGTTATCTGCTGTTGCTAGATCTCCAGGCCTTATCCTTTTATATACTTCAATTAAAGCTTCTTCTTGTGTCCTAGCTAAATCCTTCTTTAATGTTGTCTCTATGTAGTTTATATCAGGATCATTATCAACATCTTTAAATTTCTCTTTTATTTCTGGTATATCTAGGCCAAAAGCTTGTAATAATGAAGTAACAGCAACTTTTCTCTTCCTATCTATTTTGACCCAAATAACATTATGCTGATCAGTAGAAATCTCAAGCCAAGCACCTCTGTTGGGTATTATCTTAGCTCCGTAATATTTTCTTCCTCTTATAACCTCTGTCGTAAAGAAGACTCCAGGGCTTCTTACAAGTTGTGACACTACAACTCTTTCTATACCATTGATAATAAAAGTTCCATTTTCTGTCATAATTGGGAAATCGCCAAGATATACATCTTGTTCTTTTATTTCTCCAGTCTTTTTATTTATTAATTTACACCTCACCTTTAAAGAGGCCTCATAAGTCAAATTCTTAAATCTTGCAGTAGCTTCATCAAACTTTGGCTCATCTAGAGAATAATCTAAGAAGTATAACTCAAAATCTCTACCTATTATATCTTTAACTGGATTAATTTCATCAAAAAGCTCTCTTAACCCTTCTCTAAAGAACCACTCATAAGCATCTTTCTGAATTTCTAATAAATAAGGTGGTTTTTGCTTGGAAGTAATATTTTTTAAATATTTCCTTTCCTCTGCACCATTTACCATATTTTTCTTTTATTAATTGTTAATTAATAAAGTCACTTAAAAAAAGATGAGCTAATAGATTTATCACACGGACATTTCTGCTATTGGTAATAAATGCATTAATCAATCTCTTATTTAAAACTTATTTATAAAAATAAAAAAGCTACCAAAAAATGGCTTTTATTTTATAAAATAAATCCTAAATTTACTTTATACATCAATGTTGTGATGTTTTAATTATCTTCTAATGCTTTATATTAAAGCATTGAACTAATGAAAAATATTTTTCAGCACTTCAATACATTAATTATACCATAAAAAATAAATAATTAAAACCCCACCTCTTTATTGTTTTGTTTCTTAATAAAACTATAATCTGCATATTTATCTTCATAGTCATTCTGCATCGCATAAGCCTCTAATTCCTTAACGGTTTCAATAACAACTCCGACAACTATAAGCAAACTTGATCCACTCATAATACTACTAATACCAAATATCTTACTCATTATATTTGGAACTATAGCAACTAAAGCAAGAAACATTGATCCAGCAAATACAAGTTTATTACTAATATTATTTAGATAATCCTCTGTCTCTTTTCCAGGTCTAACTCCTGGAATATATGCACCTTGCTTATTAAGGTTTTCTGCAACTTTATCAGCTTTAAAAATAATAGAAGTATAAAAATATGTAAATAATATAATCAATAAGAAATAAAATACAGAGTATGCAATATCTCCGGATAAAAATACTGCTCCTTTGTATAAAATATTTGATATACCACTTGCATGATTAGATTTTGATAAATACTGGAGTAATATATTAGGTATTACAGCCACAGATGCAGCAAATATAATTGGAACCATTCCAACCTGATTTACTCTTATAGGTAAATAAGACATATTATTACCAAAACTCTTCCCATCTTTATATTGCCTAGCATATATTATTGGGATATTTCTTTGAGCCTCAGTAACATATACAACAAAAAATATTAGAGCAATGCCAAGTGCTAAATATAGTAAAGCATTCATTGCTTGTGAAGGATCAAATGTTATAATAAACCTACTAATAGTTGATAAGAATGATGCTATAATACCAGCAAAAATAATCCAGGACATACCATTACCTATTTTCTTCTCAGATATTATCTCTCCAATCCAAACAGTTATCATAGTCCCAGCTGTTAAAATTATAAGCATAGAAATTATAGAACTAAAAGAATAATCGCTTATAACCTTATAACCACTTGTTCTTAGTAAAACAAGCGTTGCATAACCTTGTAATATAGCAAAAGGCACAGTTAAAATTCTTGTAATTTGCTCCATTTTCTTATACCCTTGCTCTCCCTCTTCTGTCATTCTCTCAAGAGAAGGAATGATTATTGATAATAATTGGACGATGATTGATGCCGTAATATATGGTCCGACACCTAAAGCTACTATTGAAAAATTTTTCAAACCAGAACCAGATAACATATTTAATACTCCCAATAACTGACTTTGCTCAAAAAGGGTCTTAAGATTAGATAAATTAATCCCTGGTATAGGAATGTGTGATAAAATTCTAAAAACTATCAATAATAACAATATCTCTATTAATTTTTTTCTGATTTCTTTATTCTTTAATATCTTTTGTATTTTTTCAAACATATTATTCTAATTAACTTATTTTCCCTCCAACTTTTTCTATTTTTCCCCTTGCAACAGAAGAAACCTTCCCACCCTCAATATTTACTTTAATATTTATTTCTCCATCCCCTAAAATTTTAAACGCTATTGTACTTTTTGGTACCAGCCCTCTCTGTTTTAATATATCTAAATTAATGGTGTCTCCATCTTTAAACTTTTTAGCAATATCACCTACATTAAAAATAGCAGGTTTCTTACTTAAAGATTTAAATCCTCTCATTTTAGGGGTCCTCATTATTAATTGTCTTAAACCAAAAACTTTCAAACCATTTCTGCTACCAGTTCTAGCTTTTTCCCCTTTCCTACCCTTCCCAGAGTATGTTCCATGACCAGATGCATTTCCTCTACCAACTCGTTTCTTCTTTTTTGAAGCTCCTTCTCTTGCGTTTATATTATTTAATCCAAGTATTTTATCCATTTTTATACATTTAATAATTATACTAACCTTCATTAATTAATACATTTTTCAGCATTTATTTTACACAAGAAGGTTAGTTACTGAAAAATATTCTATTTATCTTTTTCACTTTGTTTTTGTTTGTCAGCAAATTTTTCATTTCTTAAATCCTCATAATATTTTAATTCTTTTAAACCATTCATAGCAGCCTGTATATTTGTTATTTTATTCTTGGTTGATCCTAATAATTTAACAACAACATTTTGGACACCAGCAAGTTCAAGTAAACTCCTAATTGGGCCACCTGCAACTATATTAGTACCTTCAGTAGCTGGTTTTAACATAACCTTAGCAGCCCCAAATTTTGAAATGACTTCACAAGGTATTGTATATGAAGAAAAACTAACATCAGTTAAATTCTTCTTTGCTTGCAAAAAAGCTTTGTCGACTGCTAAAGCTACGTCACCTGATTTAGCAACGCCAACACCAACTTTACCTTTTTTATTACCAACTATAACACAAGCCCTAAACCTTAATCTTTTACCACCTTCTGTGACACGAGTAACACGTGATACTTCTATCAATTTTTGTTCATACTCTTTATCAACCTTATCAAACTTTAAATTTTTTATTTTGTTCTTATCTAATTGATTATCTTCTTCTTTTAAATTTTCTTTTTCCATATTTTTTAATTCTTGTTTTATTTATTAAAAAATTAAACCTCCATCTCTTAAGCCTTGTGCTACTTGAGCTACCCTACCATGATAAATATATCCATTTCTATCAAATACTATATTAGTTATTCCTTTCTCTTTCGCCATCTCTGCAAGTTTTTTACCAGCCTCATAAGCTTTCTCGGTTTTTTTCTTACCTTTCAAATTTAATGTAGAGCTATTTAAAGAAACAATTGTTTTGCCTTCTGTATCATCAATCAATTCAATATTAACATCTTTTAAACTCTTAAAAACTGAACATCTTGGTATCTCTTTCGTGCCTGATATTTTAGTTCTAACTTTTGCTTTTTTTCTTTCTCTTATCTTTTGTTTTAATATATTTCTATCCATATTTTTTTTATTAATTATTTACCAATAGCTTTAGCTAATTTGCCAGCTTTTTGTATAATCTTTTCATCAATATATTTTATACCTTTTAATTTATATGGATCAGTCTTCCTTATCTTCCTTATTTCAGCAGCAACTTGACCAACCAATTGTTTATCTATGCCAGATATAGTTATTATATCCTTTTCAACAGTAACATTTATTCCATCTGGCAATATATACACTACAGGATGAGAAAAACCTAAATTTAAAGTTAGCTTTCTATCATTACAATTTGCAGAAAATCCTACTCCATTAAATCTTAATTGCTTGCTAAAACCATTTGTAACACCTTTTATCATATTAGCAATTAATGCTCTATATAATCCCCAATATGGTTTTTCTTTTGAACTATTAGGATTTTTTACTTTAACATATATTTTATTATTATCTAACTCAATAGTAACAACTGGGAGGTATTCCATTGATAACTCCCCCTTTGGTCCAGAAATACTTACTTTGTTATCTTCTATCTTTACTTTTACATTTTCTGGTATATCTATTGTCATTTTACCGATTCTTGACATATTTTTATTATTACAATTTATTAAATTAATTAATATATTTCACAAATAACCTCGCCACCAAGATTTTTTTTCTTAGCATCTATATTTGTCATAACGCCTTGTGATGTAGAAACTACAGCTATCCCTAGACCACCTAAAACAACGGGCAAGTTATCTTTACTTACATATATTCTCCTACCTGGCTTGCTTACTTTTTTCAAACCAGAAATAATGGATTTACCAGAATCAGAATATTTCAATTTTATTCTTATTATATTTCCAAATCCATTCCCAACTTCCTTTACTTCTATATTATCTATATATCCAGCCTTCTTAATAACATCTAAAATTTCCATTTTAAATTTCGAAAATGGAACAATAACAAATTTTTGCTTTGCATTAACAGCATTTCTTATTCTTGTTAACATATCACTAATTGGATCTGTCATCATATTTTTAATATATTAATAATTAATTTATAGTATCCTATTTTTAGGACTTATAAACTACCAACTTGATTTTTTAATTCCTGGTAATTCATTTTTTCTTGCTAATTCTCTAAAACAAATTCTGCAAATACCAAAATCTCTCATATAACCATGCTTTCTCCCACATATAAAACATCTCCTTACAACTCTTGTAGAATATTTTGGTTTTTTTAATGATCTATTAGATTTTACAATCTGAGCTTGTGTTGCCATATTTTTCTATTTATTTTTTATCTTTTATAAAAGGGACCCCAAACATTTCAAGTAATTTAGTATTTAGTTCCTTACTAATAAACTTATCAACAACAATAGTAACCTCTCCTCCAAAAGTATTTAAACCATTATCTATTCCTTCAGCTTCTGGGAAAACTGTCATTTCTTTTAATCCTATTGTTAAATTACCACTTTTATCAATAGCATTATAACTTATACCTCTAAAATCTTTTGATCTTGGTAATGCTATATTTAATAATTTATCTAAAAATGAATACATTTTCTCTCCTCTTAAAGTCACAGATATACCAACAATTTGCCCCTCTCTTACCTTAAAACCAGAAATAGATTTTTTAGCTTTTTTTCTAACAGGTTTTTGACCAGTTATCATGCTTATAACAGTTTCAACATATTTGAGCATATTATCTTCTTTAGAAAATTTACCAACACCAACATTAACAGAGATCTTACTAATTTTAGGAATTTGAAGTTTATTTTTTATCTTAAATTCTTTCATCAATGCTGGAACTATTTCTTTCTCATATTTAGTTTTTAATTCAATATTTTCCATATTATCTTATTATATTTTTATTAATTTAAAACTGCCTTACATTTTTTGCATATTCTATTTTTATTTTTACCTTCAATTTTATATCCTACTTTTGTAGGCTTTTTGCACAAAGGACAAATCAACTCTACATTAGAGACATCTATTGGAGCAAAATATTCAATTTGCTTTCCTTTCTCGTCTTTCGTTTTAGGCTTCAAATTCTTTACTGACTTATTTACTCCTTCAACAACAATCTGTTTTTCTGTTTGAAAAATCTGTATTACTTTCCCTTCTTTACCAATATCTTTTCCGGCTATAACTTTTACTAAATCATTTTTTTTAATTTTCATAAAAATAACATTATTTATTAAATAACTTCGGGTGCAAGTGATGCAATCTTAACAAACCCTTTATCTTTAACTTCTCTTGCAACCGGACCAAAAATACGAGTACCTTTAGGTTCTCCATCTTTTTTATTAATTATAACAGCAGCATTATCACCAAATCTTATATAACTCCCATCTTTTCTTCTTACTTCTTTTTTAGTCCTAATTATAACAGCATTAACAATATCAGCTTTCTTCACCTGGCATCTTGGACGAGCATCTTTAACAACAGCTGTTATCACATCACCAACAGTTGCATATCTTTTTTTATAACCACCTAGAACACGAATACACATTAAAGTTTTTGCTCCAGTATTATCAGCTACATTTAAATAACTTCTATGTTGAATCATTTTTATGAAAATTAATCTTTAATTATTTTTTACTAACAACAATATA
>JAGPKW010000029.1 GCA_018053685.1 Patescibacteria group bacterium | reverse complement strand
TAATTGCTTAACACTATCTTTATCATTTCTATCATCTCGTAATAATTCTTTACTTTTTAAATTTATAATTGGTAATTTATCTAATTCTTCTTGCCTTCCTCTTTCTATTTCAGCTATTTGTTGTGGTGCATTACTCTCTTGTTGTTTTTGTTGTTGGCTTATTTCATTTTGAATATTTTTATAATTTATTACTGCTTTAAAATAATCAAATCCTAATAAATTTAACACCTTTCTTTCATTAAAAGTAAATGTAATATTTTTAATTTTTTTATTTTGTAACAAGTCATATTTTTCTATTACAGAAACTATTTCATTTTCATATTTAGTTAATTCTTTAAAATATTGATCTCCTAAATAATCAACTATTTCTTCTTCTTTATTTGTCAATACAACTTCCTTATTTTCTTTTTTAGAATTTATATATTTATTTAAAATATCATATACTGTATATATATTTTTATCTTTTATATATTTCACTCTATGTTCATTTATTTTTTTAAGCAATATATCATCATCTATACTTAACAATAATTCTTCTTCATCAGTTAATTTTTCTCCTTTTTCTTTTTTCCTCATTATATTAAATAATTTTTCAGCAGATATTTTGTTAGGGTTATTTAACAAATAAACAATATCATTCTCATCAATATCTTCTCCAGTTTTATCATCCTCTTCCATTGCTTCTTTATATTCTTTTTCTGTTATAACTGATGGGTCATCTTCTTTAATAGTAAACTTTTCTTCATCTGCCTTTTTGAATATTTCAACAATCTTATCAACCCTTTCTTTTACATTTTTATCTTTGTATAATTCAGCTTCATGTTTTTGTAATTCAATTCCCTTAAACACTTTATAAGCAATATGGTCTATTTGGTCATATTCAATATTTTCTGGTGTAACAGATTCTGGCAAATCCTCTTTTAGTTGCTCTCTGTATTTATCACTAATTTCATTTAATGTATTTTTAGCAAATAAATTTATCTTTTCTGATATTGTTTGAAGCAATGTTTTAAACTTATCTATATCTTTATTGATGTTTTCACTATTAAGCATTTTCATCAACTCATTATAATCCTTATCTGCTTCTAATTGATTAAATAAATCTTCTTTTGCATTTCTATATTCTTCTGCAAATTTTGGATTCATCATCATCAATATTTCAAACAACATTTCCTGCCTCATTAAATCTGTTGTGTCATCACCTAAAAATTCAAAATCAATTTTACCATTTTTAACTTCTTCTTGTGCTTGTTTTATTAAATCTTCTTCCTTTAAATTCCATTTCTTTGCAAAATGTCTTATTAATGATATATCTAAAGTATGAAAAGATTCTTGCAATATCCCTGACATTAAGAACTTCAAATGACCTTCTTCCATTCTTTTTACCAATGCCATAAATTTTTCAGGATCTTGTAATGATAATAGCTGCTCTGATATATCTCTTGTTTGCTCAGATAATCTTATAATATCATATATCTTAATACTTGCTTCTTTAAATACAGAATCATTGATTTCATTAAATCCTTCTTCTTTATTCTTATTATTTAAAATATTTCTAAATACTTCTTTTACCCTATTAGATTCTGGATCATAATATACTTTACCTTCATTCTCAATTTTTTCTCCTACAAATTTATACTCGCCATTTTTATCTTTTATAAAATAATTACCCCATTCTGTTAATTCTGCTTTTCTTTTCTCTAATATATTTAATTGTTTTTTTGTAGCTGTTATATCATCTTTTGTTAATCCTTCTGCTTTTAATGTGTTTTCCAATGTTAATATTCTACCTTCTACTTCCCCTAATTCGCTATTTAGTCTCTCTCTATTAGTCAATATTTCAAAAGCATAATATGATGAGGTCTCTAATCCACTTAACTTAGAAACTTCATCTTTCATTTTTTGTATTCTCTCTAAATTTCTTTCTCCTTGCAACTCTAATATAGCAATATTATTAATAGCTTCTTCTTGTTTTTTAGCTGTTATTATTGCTGCTATATAATTACTACTTTTAGGATCAAAATCAGCTGGATTTATTTTGTTATTAAACTCATTTCTTAACTTAGTTACTGTATCTGTATATCTTCTTAATTGTGAAGCAATCTTTGATGTAAATTCTTTAGGTGTACTATATTTTGTTTGGTCTAAATCAACACCCATCATCTTATTAAATTCTTCAATAGTAATATCATCTCCTAAAGTTTCTACTGCATGTATATATGCATAATCAACTCCTAATCTATTAGCAGCTATTATACCTTGAATAAGCATATTATCTTTTGCATTATTCCATTCATAATCATTCCCATTTTTAGCTGCTTCATCCATCTTAATAGAATTTTGTAAAGCATTAGCTAACCCAGATATTGATGAACTATTAAAATCTTTAGTCCACATTAAATCATTTAAAAAGTCAATATCTTCTTGTTTTCTCTTTTTTGCTTGTCTATATGGATTTTCTTTTTTACCATATTGTCTATCTGTTGTTTTTATTTGAGTATATTCTAATATATTATTCATTACATGTGTAGGTATCTTTATCATACCACCTGCCATAGCTCCATGTACAAATATCTTTAATCCCTCTTTAGACCACATACTTCCTAATGCATCTCCAAAAGCTGTACCTATAGATTTTTCAGCATTATAATATTGATTACTATAATAATCTGCCCATGCTTTACTTGTGGTTTCCTGCATTATTTCTTGTAACCCTTCAACTAAATCAAATTTTAAAAAATCTTTACCAAATAATTTAATGGATTCTGTACCTGCTTTTCTCCAACCAAAATCTTTACCTATTTTAAATAATGTTCTTGTACCACCAAATAATCCTGATGTATTATAAATTTTTGATACTCCTTTTCTTGAAACAGTATGAATACCTTCTAAACTATTGCCCATAATGTTTCTTGTTAACCAAGTTTTATGCATAGGCATTTTATTGAACAGAGTACCAAATTGTATCCTATTGGTTAATCCTAATATTGCTAAGTTTGTATTATATGTTTTTAATGATGATTCAAATGATAATTCTTGCATTTTATTAAAATCATATTCATCAATATTATAACCTTTATTTTTATAATCTTGCAACATCATATCTAATGAAGTTCCATATGCTTGTATAGCTTCAAAAGAAGATTCTGTAGATGCCATGTTAAACTCTTGAGCCATTCTTCTCAATCCCATAACACCCATACCTGCTAATGTAGCAGCACTATACCCTGCTTTGCCTGCTTTTACCATTCTTTCTCCATACCTAAATGCTTCTCCTAAATATGGTAACCCTTTACCTACTTGCAAGAAAAAATCTCCTACAGATTTAGATTTGGCTATACCACCAATATTAAATGATAATGCTGCAAATCTATCTTTTACCATATTCCTTTGTGCTCTAGTAAAATTATTAGGAGAAGATACTGCTTTAGCAAAATCGTCAATGTGAGAATATTGATACATTCCTTTAAAAAATTGACTTGCTTTTGTAGTTTTCTTAGCAGCACTTTTAGCAGTAGCTTTTGCAGCACTTTTAGCAGTAGCTTTTGCAGCACTCTTCATTCCTAATTTAGCTCCAAACTTACCTAATGTTGCTCCAAATGAGACTGCACCTTCACCACCTGCTGGTATTGTTGCTATAGTTATCGCTGCATCTGCAAGAAGTTCTAAAGCAAATCCTGTATATGTACCTAAAGAAAATCCTGCATTACTAATAAATTCTGATATTCCTGATTTTCCAAATATAGCATCTCTTTTTTCTTCTGGAACAAATACATAGTTTTTATACATTTCTTGTTGATCTTCATAATATGCTTTATATTGTTCTTCTGGAGATTTTATCATCTTTGACCAATCCCATGAAAATAAAGCATCTACCATCCTTCCATAATCTGCCCAATAATCAACAAATGTATTGCTGAATCTTGAAGCCATACCACTAAACCCTTTTCTCAATGCAGAACCCCAAGATTCTTTATTTATCCAATTCTGTTCATTATAAGGATTGTAAGGGTTGAATGTAGAAGCATCAAAATCTTTTTGAAATCTATACCTATTTATATCATTAGGATCTAATATATTTATACCTGATTGTTTATTTAAACTATTTAAATTAACATTATCAATTTCTTGCAATCCACTTTGAATTGCATTATTCATATATTTTGAAAAATCATTTCCATTCATAATTTTAATATTCAGGAGGGTTAAAATATGTATTTTGAACATTGGATATCAAATCTTCTACTCCAAGTATTCCTTCATTTGTAATTTCAAATTCTGTATTACCTAATACGCTCTCCCACCCATTGCTTTCTATATTTTTAAATCCAAATTCTGTTTGCAACTTATTAGTATTAGGATTAATACTTACAGTTGCTTTAAAGCCATTTCCAAGCAAATCATCATACTTAATATAAGGGATATCTCCATTTAACAATTTTCCGTATTCCCCACCTACTGCATTGGTTGGAGTGTTTGCATTATCAGCTATCCATCCTATAGTTTTTCTTAAAGTAGGATTTGCATTAACAACATCTTTTGACATTCTAAATTTCAATGAACCTTGTTTTATGTCATCCAATTTTCCAATGCTTGTTTTTTTGTATTCTCCCCTTTTTAATTCAAAAACATAATCATTAGTACTAGGATCATATGCAACATTAATCTGATTTCCAAAATGTTTGTTTAATACATCATTATTAAAACCACTATATATTTCCTTAATGTCTTTAGCATTCTTTCCTTTAAAATTAAATGTACCTTCTATGCTTAATTGATCCCAATTATCTGGATTTAATAAAATGCTCAAAATGTTGCTATTTTCATTTAACGTAAATGTATACATTTCTGTTGTAGGAACACCATGAACTAAATAATCAGGCAAAGGTTGACTTAATAAATTTTTATTATATTCTTCCATTTTAGAAATATCATATATAGGAGTACCATTATTTGTATAACCTATAATATCTTTTTCTGTCAATCCTGATTCTTCAAGTCCAGAAATCATATCTTTCAATACACCATCCCACAATTTCCCAACATCTTCCATAATATATAAGCTATTTCTTAAACTATTGGACAAACTACTTAATTGTTTATGTTTATCTCTAGCAATACTATTACTACCATCTCTTGCTAAAACATCTTTTGTAGCATTATATATCCCTAAAGCATATAAGTTAAGTATTTGTTGTGCAACTGCCTTATTGCCTATATCACTAATTTGGTCTAACTCATTTTCCATTCCTAACCCTAGCTTATTATTCATATCATGTAAAACACTTAATAATTGTTTATCATTATCTGATGATGAATAATTCTTTAACATATTCAATGCTCTTTGATATTTACTTAAATCTTCTAATATTGAACCATTAGAATTATTTACTTGCAATAATAAAGACATTAAACTATCTGTATCTCCAAAAGCAACATTATAAGCATTATCTTGTGCTGTGTTTAATTGATTGTTTAACGATATTACTTTATATATTTCTTTTGGAGAAGTATAACTACCTGTAACACTATATCCTTCTATTCCTAAATTTTCTAATTCCCTCTGATTTGCTTCTTTTTGTTTTAATCCTAAATACTGAGCTTTAAAATAATTATCATATTTTGCTTTCTTTTTATCAAATTCTAATCTCTTATTAAATCTATAAAGTTCATTAGCTTCTCTATATTTTACTGCCCATGTGTTATCAGACTTTTCTTCATATTTATATGTAACATTTGCAGTAGATATAGCCCAATCTGTTACAACACCATTCCTATAATTATTTGAAAATATATTAGCTAAATTAGATGCTACATAATTAATATCATTAGATGATGCAATTTCAGCTTCTGTATTTTCTATATTATTTTTCAGTTTAGCTATTGTATTTACTAATTCAGCTTCTTTAGCTTCTACATTATTGATTTTATCTGGATATGTTTGTTTTACATATCTTAATATATTTAATTGTTTTTGAGCCTCTTCTAAATCTTTAAGATATTCATTGCCTTTATATGTTTCAGATTTTTGTACTGCACCAATCATTTTCTTTGCAACAATAGTTTCTGCATCTCTCCTTGATACTCCCATATTTGACATTACACTTCTTATTGCAGATTCTGCTTGTACTCTACCAATAACATCAAATTGCTCTTGAAATTCAGGACCTAAATGTGTATGGGCAAAATCTATAAATGCAGGTATAGACATTTTCCCATTTGTTGTTTCAATAAAATATCCCTTGCCATCAGCATATGATACCTTATATTCAATACCAAGATCTATCATTTTCTTATCTAATGCTTCTATATAATCTTGATAAGGGACATAAGTTACAGGCTTTATTTCAAATATAGAACCATCTCCTCTAGATGCTTCACTTAATCTCATTTTTGTATAATTAATATCCATCTCTGAATATTTATTGTACATTTTTCTCTTTTCTAAATCATTGCTGTTTTTAAAAGATTCAGCTCTTGCTAATTGCTCATTTAGTTTCTTTGTTAATTGCCAATCATATAAAAGTTCTTTATCTTGACTAATAGGATTTAACATCTTTAATGCTCTTGATATATTTTCTCCTTTAGATAAATCTAAATTACTCAAACTATTTAAACTTGTATTTAATTGTTTAAATAAATAATCTCTATGCTTTTCATTTTCTGGATTTGATAAATCAGAGTATTTTAAAGCATCTATTTGACTTTTAACTATATTAAACCCTTTATCATATTCAGCTTGCTTTACACCCATTACTGTAGATAAAAACCCCCAATCAGGAGTGTATGACTGAATTGGTGCAAAAGGACTTTTATTTTGTTGTAAAAAATTTGCCATATCTTTTAATTTGAATTATCCAAATAGAAAACTATAATCATAATCTTGTGGTACATTATTGTTTTGTCTATTATAGGCTTTGCTCTTTATTGTTGCTGTTGTTGCTTCTGTTGCTAACTTTGGATCTCCTGTTTTCTCTAACCATTGGTCATATATAGCAAAAGGATCTATATATTCTTGATCTTTACTACGATATACAGGAGAATATGTTTGATATGGATCATTAGGATTTCTAAAGTTATAATTAAATACTTCTCCTGTTAAATTATTAGTAAACACTTGTGGGTTTAATACATTCTGCATCATTTGGTCTTTCATAAAATTATGCCAACCTCTATTATATTTTCCTATAATTCTCCATTTTTTTAAATTTTTAGCTTCATCATAATTCTGATTTAACCTAGCCATATCTTCAATGTACTTCTGCCTCATTTGTTCATTAAGTATAATTTCTTGATTCTCTATACCAGCTACTTGATTCATGGCTTGATTAGTAATATCTACATTGGCATTTTCAACATTAGCTAATACATTAGCTGCATTTTGAAATCCTTGACCAGAAGCCCCTAAAGTTGCTGATAATGCTATTTGTGGATTAACAGAATTTTCTAACATATCTCTATAAGCTGCCATCTGTTCTTGATTAGCAGCTAATTGTCTTGTTGGATCTGCTAAAACATATCCTGGTGTTACCAAATCTACTTTTCCTTGTGCAGGTTCATATCTGTTTATTATATCAGTCATTGCACCTACATAGTTATTTATATCTGGTAGAAACCATGTGTCAAAATATCTTGGACCTGATTTTACAATATCTTTTTCTGATTCTGATTCTTCATCTTCTTCTTCTGATTCTGATTCTTCATCTTCTTCTTCATCTTCTTCTTCATCTTCTTCTTCAAGTTTTGCAGGTACATAATATGCATTTAGCTTATCCATAGTATTTCCCGAATAATCATCAACTGGAGTCAGTCTTGGTATCCTATATCCTTCATTATCAACTCCATCAGGTGTTATAAAAAAACCTGTATTATTATCAAAATTTGTATATTTACCTTTACCTTCTTTTCCGTCATTATCTATTACCTCTGCATATGCATTAAAGGCTAGTTGAAGATTTCTTACTAGATAGTCAGAATTTTCAACTCCATATCCAAATCCATATAAATCAAGTGCTTGGTCTATGAATCTTCTTTTTGCATGTTCAGAATTTGTTGTTCCACCACCAGGTATAACAGCTGCATCTTTTATGCCACGTTTTTTAGTATTTGAATTTACATAAACATCGTCTTGATGAGATTTAGGATATGCATCTCTTTCATATATATCATTTAATACTCCTATTCTTTGTTGCTCAAGAAGATGTTTTATTACTTCTTGTTTTGACATTTTAGGATTTGAGTATTTCCCATCTTCATATAACTCTTCATATTTAGCGTAAATATCATTTTGCAAATCCTCATTTTCTAATATTGCTTTTTCAAAATTAACTACCCTTGCTTTATATTCCTCACTTTTTTCTATTTTTTCATGTTGCTCTTTAGTTAGAAGTGGTCTTTGATAATCTACTGGTTTACCATCTTCAAGAACTTCATAGTATTCTATATTAGGATTCCATATGTGTATAATTTTTTTG